>JAIPJN010000008.1 GCA_021734125.1 Patescibacteria group bacterium | reverse complement strand
ACAATTGTATAATATATTTTATATATTGTAAATTTTATATAATTATAATAAATTTTTATTTAAATAATGTGTTATTTTTTAAATTTATGTAGGGGCCAACCATGGTTGGCCCTTATAATGTTTATTAATGTAACGTATTATTTTTTTAAATTTTTATATATTTATTATATAATGGGCGCATAATTTTTATGGTCAGCCATGGCTGACCACTACAAAATATTTTTATATATAACATATTTATTTATAATAATTTGATTTTATAAAATATACATTTATTGCACGTGATTTAACGTGCAATTTTATATAAATAACGATATTTTATTTATAATTCTATATAAGAAAATTTATAGCTTGATAAAAATTTTGATATTAAAATTATGTATTCTAAAAATAATTCTGATAAAAATTTAATTATTGGGAATATAAAAGGAAAAATAAATAAAATAATTATAGAAGCAAGACTTAAAATAAAAGCTAAACTAAGAAAAGGTGATATTAGTATATTAGTTAATATACTAACCGTTGAGAAGCTTTTAAAACTTAAAAAAATACAAGGAAAAGTTAATAAATAACACGATAATGAAACAAGAAACGATTCTTTGAAGCCTAAAAAATTTGGAATTTTAATAAAAACCTTTTGAAAAATAGGAACTAAATAATAAATAGCAATTGTAGATAAAAAAGATAATTGAAAACCTAAATCGTTAATTAATATTTTTGGATTTAAGAAAATCATTATAGTAGCAGTTGCCGTTAGAGTTATTATAGGAGATTTTTTTCTACCAAAAAGTATAGCCATTAAACTAAAAATATTCATAATAGAGGCTCTAATAACAGAAGCAGAAAGACCTGTCATAATTGAAAAGAAAATTAAAAAAATTAATATAATAAAAAAAGACTTTTTCTTATTTAAGCTAAATTTAGCTAATATTGAGTTTATAATTCCTAAAAATAAAGCAACATGATAGCCAGATACTACTATTATATGAGATATTCCTGCTCTTCTAAATAAATTATTAAAACTATCAGGCATTAAACTTTTATCTCCCAAAATAAGAGCTGTTATAAAAGCATTATAAGGGTAATAATAATTATCATTTATTTTATTTTTTATTATATTTTTAAAATTAATTATCTTATTTTTTATAATAATCCCTATATTTTTAGACTTTTTATTAATTTTTTCTACTTTTGCATTTTTACATAGTGAATAAATATTTTCTTTTTTTAGATAATTTACATAATCAAATCCTTCAAAATTTTCTGGAGTTTCTAAAAAACAATCTATTTTTACAATTTCTCCAAATTCAAATTTTTCATAACTTTTGAAATTTACCTGTATTCTTCCATTTTTTGTATTATTTTTAAGTATTATTTCTACATTTTCATAATCATATTCAGGTTCTTCTATTATAATTCCTTCAATTTTTATATTTTTTTCATTAAAATTACATATATTTTCAGGGTTGTTACAATCTAATTCAGAAATATTATTTTTTAAAAAACCTATAAATATAAAGGATAGAATAAGAAATATGCATTTAAATTTTTTATTTAATATTAGGTATAAAAAAATAAATAATAAAAAAAATATTAAACATAATATATTATTTATTTTAAAATAATTAGAAATTATTATTCCAATAGTAAAATTAAAACAAGAAAAAATAAAAACATAGCTCTTATGCATTTTTTTAATTTATTTATTTTATTTAAAATGCTAAAATTCCTTATTTTTTACACAGATTTTTAAGTTTTTCATTTAGCATTTTATAGTGTAGAATAAAATAATTAATTGATGATAAATAAAGCTAAGAAAATTATGTTTTTTTCTAAATTAGGAATTGATCTTGGGACTTCTAATACTTTAATTTTTGCTCCTAAAAAGGGAATTTTAATTAATGAACCGTCTATTGTTGTTGTGGATAAAAAAAGTAAAAAACCTCTTTCAATAGGATTAGATGCTACTTATATGATCGGTAGAACTCCTGATGAATTAGAAATAATAAATCCAATTAAAAAAGGTGTAATAGCTGATTATACTTATTGTGAGATAATGTTAAATTATTTTATTAACAAAATAACCGGAAAATTTAGATTGATAAAACCAGAAGCTATAGTTTCTGTTCCAGAGAAAATAAATTCCGCAGAAAAAAGAGCTGTTATAGATATATGTGTATCTTCTGGAGCTAAAACTGCTTATGTTGTTTCTGAATCTATTGTTTCTGCTATCGGATGCTCAATTCCTATTGCTTCTCCATCTGGAAATATGATTGTTAATATAGGTGGAGGAACTACTGAAATTGCTGTTATTTCTCTTGGTAGTATTATTGTTTCTGAATCTTGTGATATTTCTGGTAATAATATAGATGATTCTATTATTGATTATTTAAAGAAAATTTATGGACTTATAATTGGCTCTAGAACAGCCTGTCTTATAAAAGAAAAGTATGGTAGTGCTTTCTATACTAGAAAGAAAAAATTTATTGAAGTAAAAGGTAGAGATGTATTTTCTGGGCTTCCTAGAAGTGTAAATGTAAATATAAATGATATTACTTTTGCTATCCAAGATGATTTAACTGCTATTATAGATTCTATAAAAAAAGTTCTTTCAGTTACCCCTCCTGAACTTGCTTCTGATATATATGATAATGGTATTATACTAACAGGAGGTCTTTCTAGTTTAAACGGTATTTCTAAATTATTTACTAAAGCTCTTCAAATTTCTGTATCTACGTCTTCTGACAATTCTTTTTCTACAGTAAATGGTATTGGAACTATTATTGAAAATATAGATTATTATAAAAAAAGTGTTTTAAAGTAAAATTATGAAAATTGGAATTGATGCTTCTTCTGCTAACAAAAAAAATAGAACAGGTGTTGAAAAATATTCTTATGATCTTATTCAAGCTATAAAAAAAGTTGATTTAGAAAATCAATATATTTTATATTCCAGAAATAATTTAAGAGGAAATCTTGCTAATCTTCCTTCTAATTTTTCTTCTTCTATTTTAAAAAATTGTAAATTTTGGACTCAAGTTAAACTTTTAAAAGCCATGAAAAAAGATAAGTTAGATTACCTTTTAGTTCCTGGATCTGTTGTTCCTATTTTTGGAGCTTTATTAACTAGGAAAATTTCTGTTGTTCATGATGTTGCTTTTTTAGATTATCCTGAATATTATTCACGCCTTGAATTTATTAGACAAAAATTTGCATTGTTTATAAATACTAGATTTTCACAAAAAATAATAACTGTTTCATATTTTACTAAAGAAAAAATATTAGAAAATTTAAATATAGATGAAAATAAAATTGAAGTTATAAATATAGGTTTAGATATGGATAAAAATATAAAATCTACTGAAGTTTCTTTAGTAAAAAATAAAAAATATATATTTTATATTGGAAGAATAGAATATAAAAAAAATATTTTAAATCAAATTAAAGCCTTTGAAATTTTTAATAAGGAATTTCCTGATTATAAATTAGTTTTAGCTGGAACTGACGGATATGGAGCAAATGAAATAAATAAAGTAATAAGTAATAACGAAAATATTATCAGATTGGGATATATAAATGAAGGAGAAAAAAAATATTTATTTAAAAATGCTTCTATATTTACTTTTGTTTCTTTTTACGAAGGATTTGGAATACCGATTTTAGAAGCTTTTTATTATAATGTTCCTGTTGTTACATCTAATTATACTGCTACTGCTGAAGTTTTATTAGATGCCGGCTTTACTGTTCCTCCTCAAAATATTAATAAAATAGCGCATGCTTATAAAAAATATGCTAGTTCTGAAAAAATAAGAGAAGAAAAAATAAATAAAGGACAACTTAGATTTCAAGATTTTTCTTTAGAAAAAGAAGCACAAAAAATGGTTAGTATTATGGTGTAATAATAATGATAATTTTTGTTTTAAAAGATAAAAAATACTTAATATTATGTTATAATATAAGAAGTAAATTAATTTAAAATGATTGAAGAAGAAAGTAATGTAACTATAATTGGCCAAACTAATTTCAGACACATGAGAAAGAAGTTTGGTATTAAACAAGATGATAGAAGAAGACATCTTTATGCAATAGGGAAGTCTGGTTCTGGTAAATCTTGTCTTTTAGAGAATATGATTATTCAAGATATTAATAATGGTAAGGGTTGTTGTGTTATGGATCCTCATGGAGATCTTGCTGAATCTATAATTAAGGCTATTCCTAAGTCTAGAATTTCTGATGTTGTGTATTTTAATCCTGCTGATTTGGATTTTCCTATTGCTTTTAATATATTAGAAGGTGGTGAAGATGATTCTAAAAGGCATCTTATAGCATCAGGTCTTATAGGAGTTTTTAAAAAAATATGGGCTGATTCTTGGGGGCCTAGGATGGAGTATATTTTAAGAAATGCTATTTTATCTTTAATGTATGTTCCTGGTAGTACACTTCTTGGTGTTACTAGAATTTTAGTTGATAAAACTTACAGAGATTATGTTGTTTCTCAAGTAAAAGATCCTGTTGTTAAAGCTTTTTGGTCAACTGAATATGAACATTATAATAGCAGAGAACTTCCTACTATTATTGGGCCTATACAAAATAAAGTTGGTCAATTTTTATCAAATTCTTTAATTCGTAATATTATAGGTCAATCTAAATCTACTTTAGATTTAAGAAAAGCTATAGATGAAAATAGAATTATTTTAGTAAATTTATCCAAAGGTAAAATAGGTGAAGATAATTCTTCTCTTTTAGGGTCTATGATTATTACTAAATTATATCTTGCTGCTATGAGTAGGGTTGATTTGCCTGAAGCTAAAAGAAAGGATTTTTATTTATATGTTGATGAATTTCAAAACTTTGCTACAGAAGCTTTTGCTGATATTTTGTCTGAAGCTAGAAAATATAGACTTTGTTTAAATTTGGCTCATCAATATATAGAACAACTTCCTGAAAATGTTGCAGCTGCTGTTTTTGGTAATGTTGGAACTTTAATTACTTTTAGAGTTGGGCCACAAGATGGTGAAGTTTTGGAAAAAGAATTTTTACCAGATTTTAATATAGACGATCTTGTTAATATTCCTAAATGGAATGTTTTAATAAAACTTTTAATTGATGGAGTTGTTTCTAAGCCTTTTAGTTGTTCAACTTTGCCTTCTATAATAAATAATGAAGTTGATAATTCTTATCTTGCTGTTGAGTTTTCTAGAAATAAATATTCACATTCAAGATCAGATATTGAAGATATTATTAGCAATTGGACGCTATCTTCTGAAAATGCAAATATTAACAATAAAAAATTTGAAAAGCCTAAAGAAAAAGTTGAAACTTATAAAGCTAATTGTTGGGTTTGTGGTGTTCCTATGGATGTTCCTTTTAAGCCTGATGGTATTAGACCTATTTATTGTGTTGATTGTTTAAAAAAGGTTAAATCTGGACTTATTCCTGAAGCTAAAAAAGGTAAAAAAAGTAAAAAAGAAAAAAAAGAAAATAACAATATAAAAAAGGTTGAAAATGTTGTAGGGGCGAACAGTGTTAGCCCAATTAATGAAGTTGAAAAAAATCATGAAAGTCATGAAATAAAGAATGATAAAAAAATTGATATAAAAATTGATGAAAAAAATGATAATGATGATGTGGGAACGCGCCACGGCGCGTTCCAACATGGTGCGTCCGTACAGAAAAATGAAAAAATAAATGAAAATGTGTTAAATAAAAAAAAGAAAAAGAAAAAAAAGAAAAAGAAGAAAAATAATTCTAATAATATTACAGTTTCTGATTCTTCTAATAATTTTAATACTCCTGTTTCTTCTTCTAGTATTTCTGATTGTATTGTAGATATTGCAGATAATATTAAGTTAGAAAATGAATCAAAAAAAAATATTAATAAAAAAAAGAATGAAATTGTGCAAAAAAATGAAAATAATGTAGGGACAGGACAAGCTCCTTGTCCTATCCGTACAGAAAATGAATCAAAAGATGTTATTGATGAAAAAATGGATGAAAAAATGGATGAAAAAAATGATATCGAATATGTTTCATTAAAAAATGTTTTTACTGAAGATAGTAAAAATCTTAATAAAAATAAAAATGAGACTAAGAAGCTATCATTAGAAAAAGGACAAAATTTAGATTTGAAAAATTAAATTTTTATAATTTATATAGGAACATTCTGTGGAGTGTTTATGTATTTTTTGTAATTTGTGTTTTGATTATAATTTATGAAAGTCCAGCTAGGCTTTCCACTACAAATTTATTTATTAATATTATTATATAAAATTACACATTTATTTTAAGTGCATTTCATGATTTGAATTTTTATATATTGCTTGACTTTTATTTATATTTATTATACATTTTTATTAGAAGAGTAGTGATTAGTTCACTGCCTATTAGTAGAGAAAACTAAATAGATCCTCCTCCTTTCTTTTTAGTTAGTATCTTTAAATGAGAATTGGATTTATTCAAATGCTTAGCTAATAGGCGGTGAATTGGTTGCTACTTTTTTGTTTTTATTAATTGGGTGGAACAGGACGACATTTAATGGCCAATCATGGTTGGTCATTATACAAAATTTATTGAATTAAAAATAATGTTTTGTTCGTGGGAACGCGCCACGGCGCGTTCCTACAATATTTATCAATTAATGTTGTTATATAAAATTGCACGTTTGTTTTATGTAATTAAATGTGCATTTTTATATGGTGATTATTTTTTAGCATGTTATAATGAAATAATATTATTTAATTTTTTATATGTTAAAAGTTGCGTTAGTTCATGATCACTTAAATCAGATGGGTGGAGCTGAGAAAGTTTTACTTGCTTTATCTGATATTTTTCCAGAGGCTCCTATATATACTCTTTATTATAATGAAAAAGATACTAAAGGTTTTTTTACTAATAAAAAAATTATTACTTCTAAAATTCAAAAATTTCCATTTTCAAAAAAATTTTTTAAATATTATTTAACTCAAATGCCTAAGGCTGTAGAAGCTTTTGATTTTTCTGCTTATGATTTAGTAATTTCTAGTTCATCTGCATTTGCTAAGGGTATTATGACCCCTACTAATTGTCTTCATATTTGTTATTGTCATACTCCTACCAGATATTTGTGGTCTGATACAAGTTTTTATATTGGTTCTTTAAAATTTCCATCTTTTTTAAAGGGAATTATTAGATCAATTTTATATAAAATTAGAATTTGGGATTTTGTTTCTTCTTCTAGAGTTGATTATTTTATTTCTAATTCTGATTTTGTTGGGAAAAGAATTAAAAAATATTATAGGAGAGATTCTTATACTATATATCCCCCTGTTGATAATATGTGTATAAATACTTCAAAAAATGTTGATAATCCTAAATATTATATAATGGTTTGTAGATTAAGACCTTATAAAAAAGTAGATTTAGCAATTGAGGTTTTTAATAAACTTGGAGATGATTATAAATTAAAAATTATTGGAGATGGTGATTTAGATTATTATAAATCTAAAGTAAAATCTAATAATATTGAATTTTTAGGTTATTTAGATAATAAAGAAAAATTTGAATATATAAAGAATAGTATTGCCTTTATAAATCCTCAAGAAGAAGATTTCGGTATTGCTCCTGTTGAGGCAATGATGTGTGGTGTTCCTGTTATTGCTTATGCTTCCGGAGGAGCTTTAGAAACTGTTATACCTGGAGTTACTGGTGAATTTTTTAATTCTCAAGACGTTAATTCTTTATTCTCTACTATTTCTACTTTTGATTATAAAAAATTTGATAAGAGAAAAATTAAAGAACATGCTGAAAAATTTTCTTCTTCACATTTCAAGCAAAGTATTTTAGAATTTGTAAAAAATCATTTATGACTATCTGCATTGATATAAGACCACTTCTTGAAGATCAATATTCTGGTGTTAGTTATTATACTTATAACTTGTTAAATAATTTATTTAAAGTTGATAAGAAAAATAATTATAAGCTTTTTTGTAATTCTTTTAAAAAGGCTGTGAATTTTAATTTTGATTATCCTAATGTTGAGCTTTATAATTTTAAAATTCCTAATAAGTTTTTAAATTTTTGTTTTTTCTTTTTTAAATATCCTAAAATAGATAAAATGGTTGGTGGTTGTGATGTTTTTTTTGCTCCTAATTTAAATTTTTTTTCATTATCTAAAAATATAAAAAAAATTATCACTATTCATGATTTATCTTTTAAACTATTTCCTAAATTTTTTTCTATAAAACAGAGACTTTGGCATAAATTTATTAGTGTTTGTAAAATTGTTTCTCAATTTGATTCTGTTATAACTGTTTCTTCTAATACTAAAAAAGATTTGATTAAACTTTGTAATATTAGTAAAAAAAATACTAATGTTGTTCATTTAGGTGTTAATCCTTATTCTTTTTACGATAGTTCTTCCGTTAGAAATAAAATAAATAATTTAATTTCTAAAGAATATATATTATCTATTGCTACTTTTGAACCTAGAAAAAATATTGAAAATACTATCTTATCTTTTGAAAATGTTGCTTCTTATAATAAAGATATTTTACTAGTTTTAATTGGTAAAAGGGGATATAAAAGCAGAAAATATCTAAATCTAATTAAAAAATCTAAATTTTTTGATAGAATTTTTTATTTTGACTATGTTTCAGATTTTGAAAAATGGTTTTTAATTGATCATGCTAAAATTTTAATGTTTATTTCTTATTATGAAGGTTTTGGTTTACCTATATTAGAAGCTCAATCTAAAGGTATTCCTGTAATTTGTAGTTATAATTCTTCTTTTTTAGAAATTCTTCGTAAGTCTTCTTTATTTGTTAATCCTTGTGATTTGAATGATATTTGTCATAAATTGGAAGAGATTTTAAATAATGATCAATTATATAATGATTTAAAAGAAAAATCTTTATTTAATGTAAAAAGGTTTAATTGGAGAAATACTGCAGTAAAAACCATTAAAATATTTGAAAATATATGATTTTATAAATATTTTATAAACATTCCTTATTGCGTTTGATATATTTTTATTATAGAATACATAAAATAATTAACTTTTTTGAAATTTGTAGTATGAAAATGACTAAAAGATTAAAAAGAAATTTATCCTTAGCTGGGATTTTTTTATTAGTTGTTCTTGCTGTTTTAATTGATCTACCTAATGGTCCTGATATTAAAACTAAAGATGGAATTTCTGAAATTAAATTACACTTAGGCTTAGATTTTCAAGGTGGAACTCATCTTACTTATCAGGCTGATGTTTCTAATATAGAAACTGCTGACAGATCTAATGCTGTGGAGGGGGTTCGTGATGTTTTAGAGAGAAGAATTAATGCTTTTGGTGTTTCTGAACCTGTTGTACAAACTAGTAAAGTTGATTCTAATTATAGAGTTTTAGTTGAACTTCCTGGTATTACTAATATTACTGAAGCTACTGAAATGATTGGAGAAACTCCTCTTTTAGAATTTAAAGAACAAGTGGATCCTGAAGCTATTGAACTTACAGAAGAACAAAAAAAGGAAATGAGTGATTTTAATTTAGAATCAAAAAATAATGCTGAAAATTTAATTTCTAAAATTAATTCTGATTCAATTTCTTTTGATGAAGCTTTTTCTGAAAATGAAGGTTCTGATTTAGAGTTTATTTCAGAAACAGGTCCTTATGCAGACTTTTATTCATCACTTTCTAATTTAAAAAATGGTGAAGTTTTAGATACTGTTGTTGAAAATCAAGAAGGTTATAATATTTTAAAAAGAGTTGATGATAGAAATACTGAAAAACAAGTTGAAGCTTATCATATTTTAATTGCTTATAAAGATGCTTTAAGATCTGAGGCCACAAGAAGTAAAAATGAAGCTTTAGAGCTTGCTAAAAATTTAAGATCTGATTTTTTACTATCATCTAGAGATAGGGAAGATTATTTTAAAGAGCTTGCAACTTCTAATTCTAATGATCCATCTGTTACTTCTAATTCAGGTTATTTAGGTTGGTTTGCAAAAGGGGATATGGTTCCTGAATTTGAAGATGTTGTTTTTGATATGGCTAATTCTGATGTTTCTGATGTTGTTGAAACTGATTTTGGTTATCATATTATTTATAAAAAAGATGAAAAACCTTTATCAGAAATTAAAGTTTCTAGAATTCTTTTTGAAAAGAAAACAAAATATGATTATATAAATTATTCTGATCCTTGGATAAATACACAACTTTCCGGAAAAAATTTAGATGGAGCTTCTGTTAATTTTGATCAAATGACTGGTGAGCCTAATGTTTCTTTAGATTTTGATTCAGAAGGTGGTGATTTATTTGCTGATATTACAGAAAGAAATGTAGGTAAACAAGTTGCTATATTTTTAGATGGAACTGTAATAAGTGCTCCTAGAGTTGATGAGCCTATTACTTCCGGTAGTGCTGTTATTAATGGAGCATTTACTGTTTCTGAAGCTAAATTACTTGCTATGAGACTTAATTCTGGTGCTCTTCCTGTTCCTATTACTCTTATTAGCCAAAAAAATATAGGCCCAACTCTTGGAGAAATTTCTGTAGAAAAAAGTATTAAAGCATTTATATTTGGTATATTGGCTGTTGCTTTATTTATGATTATTTTTTATAAAATTCCAGGAGTTATTGCTAATTTATCTTTATTGTTTTATGCATTAATAGTACTAGCTTTTTATAAAATGATTCCTGTTACCTTAACCCTTGCTGGAGCTACTGGTTTTATTTTATCCATTGGTATGGCAGTTGATGCAAATGTTCTTATTTTTGAAAGAGTAAGAGAAGAATTGAGAAATAAAAGAACTTTAAAAGATTCTATTGATATTGGATTTAAAAGAGCTTGGACATCTATAAGAGATGGAAATATTTCTACTTTAATAACATGTTTTGTACTTTATGCATTTGGAACATCTATTGTTAAAGGTTTTGGTTTGACTCTTGGTCTTGGTGTTCTTGTTTCTATGTTTACTTCTTATGTTGTTACAAAACTTTTACTTCAGTTAGTTTCTAACTTGAAAATATCTAAAAAACTTTGGCATTAGTAATTAAAAAAAGATATGAAAAATATTGAAATTATAAAAAAAAGTAAAATTTGGTATTTAATTTCTGGAATTTTATGTACCATTTCTATTTTATCTATAATATTTTTTGGGCTTAAAATTTCTATAGATTTTACTGGAGGTTCTCTTATGGAAATAAGATTTTCTGATTTTTCTGATGGAACTAATATAACTTCTGCTACTTCTATGAAAAAATATTTTGATGAAAATATTGCGGATTCAGAAACTGGAGAATTTACTGTTCAAAAAGTTGAAGATGATTATTATATGTTTAAGTTTCAAGAAGTAAGTGAAGAAAAACATCAAGAAGTATTGTCAAAAATAAGAGAAGAGCTAGATCCAAATGCTAAGGAAGAAGCTTATCAATTTATAGGTAGTATCATTGGAAATGAACTTAAAGAAAAAACTTATATAACTGTATTTTTAGTTATTTCTCTTATTATTCTTTATGTTGCATGGGCTTTTAGAAAAGTTTCTTATCCTGTTTCATCTTGGAAATATGGTATTGGTGCTATTATTGCTCTTTTTCATGATGTTTTAATAATGATGGGTATATTTTCAATTTTAGGTTTACTTTTTAATATTCAAATTGATATTTTATTTATAACGGCAATTCTTACAACTTTAGGATATTCTGTTAATGATACTATTGTAATTTATGATAGAATTCGTGAGAATTTAAAGAGAACTAATGACAAATTTGATGTTTTAGTTAATAAGAGTATAAATGAAAATATAAAAAGATCTATATATACTTCTTCTACTACTCTTATAGTTCTTTTGTCTATTTACTTTTTTGGTGGAGCTTCTGTAAAAAACTTTGTTTTGGCTCTTATTATTGGAGTTATTATTGGTACTTATAGTTCAATTTTTATAGCAAGTCCTTTGCTTGTAACTTGGAATTCACATAAAAAATAAGATTTGATTTAAAAAATATTATTATATAAATTGCATGTGATTTAACGTGCAATTTTTTTATGAATAATATGATTTAAAAACAATGTTTTTATATTAAATTTCGTGGAACTCTCCACGGCGCGTTCCCACATTTTTTTATTTAATATTTATTTTTTATTTTTTTATAACAATTTATGATATAATATATTTATGAATATTTCTAAAATAGAATATAATAAAACCCATTGGATCAATATTTATAAAATAGGTGATGAAGAGCTAGATTTTTTATCTAAAAATTTTCCTTTTAGTTCTGAAAATTTAGAATCATGTAAAAAAGATACTCAACATTCTGCTATTCAAGTTTATTCTGATTATATTTTTATTTCTATGCTTTTTCCTGTTTATAATAGATCTACTCAAACGATAGAATCTACAGAGCTTAATATTTTTCTAAAAGATAAAATGTTTATTACAGTTCATGATAATAAATTACTTTCCATTTTAGATTTTTTTAGTAATTTAGAAGTTGATTTGTCTTTAAGAAAAAAATATTTTTTAGGAAATCCTATTATTCTTTTATACGAATTATTAGATAGACTTCTTGATAGTTATTTTTCTATGTTAGATCATATAAATGAAGATATAAAAAAATTGGAAAAAAGTTTATTTTCTGCTGCTGAATATAAAAATACAGAAAAAATATTAAAAATTAGACAAAATATTATTACGTTCAGAAGAACTATGCAGGCTCATAAAAATATAATTCAAAAATTAATTTCTAAAGGAGATAGTGTTTTTTCTGTTAACACCTTAAAATTACATTACAATAATTTAATAGAACAATTGAAAGATATTTGGATGATTATTGAATCTCAAAAAGAGTCTATTGAAGTTTTAAATCAAACAAATGAATCATTAATATCTTTTGAGCTTAATAATATAATAAAAGCGCTTACTGTTTTATCTATAGTTATTGCTGTTCCATCTTTTGTTATGACTATTTTTTCAGTAAATTCTACCGGAACTCCATTTTTAAATCATCCTTCTGGGTTTATATTTTTGATTTTTATTTCCATATTTAGTATAGTACCTGTTATATGGTTTTTTAAAAGAAAGAAATGGATGTAAATTTTTGGAACACTCAAAATACTCCTTTTTTATGTTTGGCTCCACTAGCTGGAATTTCTGATTCTGCTACTAGGCAGATATGTAAAAAGTTTGGAGCTGATATTTTATATACAGAAATGATTTCTGCTGATGCTTTGTTTTATAATAGTAAAAAAACTTTGCAAATGCTTAAAATTTCCAAAAAAGAACATCCTGTTGTTGTTCAACTTTTTGGAAAAAATCCAGAAACTTTTAAAAAAGCTGCTAAAATTTGTTGTGAATATGGTTTTGATGGGATAGATATTAATTTTGGATGCCCTGCAAGAAAAGTAGTTTCTCATGGTGGAGGAGTTTTTTTAATGAAAGACTTTGATAAATCTAGAAAAATAGTTGAAAATGTTATTACTAATTCTTCCATACCGGTTTCAATAAAAATTAGAACTGGTATTTCTGATATTTTGGCTATTGATTTTTTGAAAAATTTAGAAGATTTGCCCATATCTGCTATTATGGTTCATGGAAGAACTTATGAGCAAAAATTTTCAGGAGAAATTGATTATAATACTATTTCAGAGATAAGAGAATATTTTTCTTCTTCTAATACAAAAATAATTGCAAATGGAGGTATATTTACCCCAGAAAATGCAAAAAAAGTTTTAGATAATACTGGAGTTTCTGGATTAGGTATTGCAAGAGGTATTTATGGAAAACCTTATATTTTTAAACAAATAAAAGATTTTTTAAAAAAGGGAAAATATTCTGAATTTGATATTTCTGATATTAAAAAATTAATAAAATTACATAGTAAGGTTCTTTTTAAAACTAAACCAGAAAGAGCAAGATATGAAATTAGAAAATATTTACTTTGGTATACTAAAGGTATTCCTAATATTAAAGAATTAAGGAATGAAATGACTTCTGTAAATAGTATTTCTGATATTAATAAATTATTAAAAAAATTTTAAATGATTACGAAAGATAAAATTAGAAATTTTTCTATAATTGCCCATATAGATCATGGTAAATCTACTTTAGCTGATAGGTTTTTAGAAGTTACAAATACTATTTCTTCTCGTGACATGAAAGAACAGCTTTTAGATAGTATGGATCTTGAAAGAGAAAGGGGAATCACAATAAAATTACAACCTGTTCAAATGGAATATAAAGGTTATTGTTTAAATTTAATTGATACTCCTGGTCATATAGATTTTAATTATGAAGTTTCTAGATCACTTGCTGCTTGTGAAGGAGCTATTTTAGTTGTTGATGCAACTCAAGGTATTCAAGCTCAAACTGTTGCTAATTTATATCTTGCTTTGGAACAAAATTTAGAAATTATTCCAGTTATAAATAAAATTGATCTTCCTGCTGCTAATATAGAAAGGACTTCTTTAGAAATTATTAATTTATTAGGTTGTAAAAAAGAAGATATTTTACTTGCTTCTGCAAAGGATGGTACTGGAGTTTCTGAAGTTTTAAATAAAATTGTAGAAAAAATTCCTTCTCCTTCTGGATCTTCTGAAAAAGAAACTCAAGCATTAATTTTTGATTCAAAATTTGATAAATATAGAGGAGTGATTGTTTATATTAGTTTAAAGAATGGGAAAATAAAAAAAGGGGATATTATTAAATTAATATCACAAGAAAAGGAAGCTGAAGTTTTAGATATTGGAGTTTTAAGTCCTATAATGATTTCTAAAAATCAATTAGAGGCTGGACAAATTGGATATATTGTTACAAATATAAAATCTATAGATAATGCTAGAGTTGGTGATACTATAACTTTAAAAAATCAGAATCCTGATAAATTACTTGGATATAAAAAAATGAAACCTTTTGTTTTTACTGGTGTTTTTTGTAAAAAGAATCAAGATTATGAAAAATTAAGAGATGCTATTTTGGAAATTAGCCTTGAAGATAGTTCTATTTCTTCAGAGCCTGAAAAAAGTATTGGTTTGGGATTAGGTTTTAGATGTGGATTTTTAGGTTTATTACATCTTGAGATTATTACAGAAAGATTAAAAAGAGAATATAATTTAGATCTTGTACTTACTGTTCCTTCTGTTGAATATAGAATAATCACTAAAGTAGGTGATGAAATTATAATAAGAAGTGCCCATGAATTTCCTGATCCTTCTTATATTTCTGAAGTTTTAGAACCCTTTGTTTCTTGTGAAGTTTTGATTGATAAAGAATATGTTGGAGCTGTAATGAATTTATTTGAAGATTATCATGGAATTTATAAATCTATGGAATATATTGAAGAAACTAGACTTATACTTAAATATGAAATGCCCTTATCTCAAATTTTAATAGATTTTTATGATAAATTGAAAAGTGTAAGTCGTGGGTATGCTTCTTTGAATTATGAATATTTAGATTATAGGAAAGTTGATGTTGTTTTACTTGAAATTTTAGTTGCTGAAGAAAAGCAAGAGGCTTTATCTACATTAGTTTATAAAGATGAAGCTTATAGAGAAGGTAGGAGAATTGTTTCAAAATTAAAAGATTTACTTCCTAAACAAACTTTTGTTGTTAAAATTCAGGCTTGTATTGGAGGAAAAATAATAGTTGCAGAAAAATTATCAGCTCTTTCTAAAGATGTTTTGGCAAAGCTTTACGGAGGAGATGTTACAAGAAAAATGAAACTTCTTAAAAAACAAAAAGAAGGTAAAAAAAGAATGATGTCTCAAGGTAGAGTAGATATTGATCAAAATACTTTTTTAAAAGTTTTAAAGCGTTAATTTTTAAAAAAATGATAATATTGGTACTATTAATGAGCTTACCATAGCTATTATTATAATAAATACGAATATTTTATATATTTTTTGTTTCTTTTTTGATAATTTAGACATTTTTTTGTAAAATAGACTTATATAATATTAAAAATATGAAATTTATAAAAAATAACCTAAAAGAACAGGAATATATTATTTTTATAATAAAAAAAAATTACTTTTGGTTATTAAAATATAAATTCATTATAACATTTTTTTTATTATTTTTAATAGCTCAATTAATTTTTGATTTTGGTTTAGAGAATGATATCTTAAATAAGATTATCTTTTTTGTTCCAATATTTCTTATACTATACTTTTTATTTAGAGCTTATTTTATTTCTAAATATAATTCTATAGTTGTTACTAATAATAGAATATTTAATATAGAACAGAGTGGGTTTTTTAAAAGAAATGTTAGCTTTATTTTTTATAATGATGTAGCAAATATTTCTCATTCTATTTTAGGGTTTTTTAATTCAATTTTTAATTGTGGAGATTTAAATATAGATTCTAAAATACCAGAAAATAGTTTTATAATAAAAGGTGTAAGAAAGCCTTTTGATATTCAAGAACTTATTAATGATAGAATTTTAAATATAAAAAATTAATAATTTAGTTAGTATTTGTAGTTTAAAGTATGTTATAATTAATTTGTATATGTAATTTGTAATTATGCCTAAAAGAAGTAAAAAAAATATTAAAACTAAAAAATTATTTCTTAATTTTATACTTTTTGTTCTTCTTTTTGTTTTTGTTATTACTTTTTCATCTTTTATAAAAGCTGCAGCTTCTAATATTTCTGAGAATAAAGCTATTTCTGAATTAGAAAATAAAATATCAGAAATAGAAGATAAAAATATAAAAATAGAAGAAATGATAAATCTTTATTCTTATGAGACATCCAAAGAAGAGGTTGCTAGAAAGGATCTAAATCTTAAAAAAGATGGTGAAAAAGTTGTTGTTATAAGTGATAATGATTTTGAAATAGTTTTTAATAAGAAATTAGAAAGCGAAGAATTAAATGAAATTAATAATTTATCAAAATGGTTTAAATATTTTTTTGAATAATTATGTTTAAAAATAATAAATTTATACAATCTATAGCATCTTCTTTTTCTAACTTTTTCAAAAAATTAAAAGAAGATAAAAAATTTAGAACTATTTTTATAGTAGTATTAAGCCTACTTTTTATTCTTGTAGTGGCTAATGCTGCTTATAGATTTTCTATTTATAAATTTGATAAAAAAGATGATTTTTCTTTAAAATATGCTGATTTTTTGAATCTCCCAGCATTATCTATAAATGGAGATAAAATATTATATAATGATTTTATATCTGATTTTGAAACACTTTCTTATTATTATCAAAAAAGAAACTCAGAAAATCCTGATATGCCTATTATGTCTGATAATGACATAAAAAAAGAGTTAAAAAATAAAATGATTCAAGATTATTTTATGTTTGAACTTGCTTCTGATTATGATATAACTGTTACAGAATCTGAAATTGAGAATGAATTTGAGGAAGTTATAGATCAATTAGGTGATGCTGATAAAATAGAACAAGCTATATTTGATGCTTATTCTTGGAGTATAGAAGAATTTAAAGAGAATGTTTTGAAGCCCTTTATTTTAAGAGAAAAATTGGAAAATTATATTTCTTTAAACGATCAAATAAATAAAGATAAAAAAGAATTAATATCTAGTATCCTTACTGAAATTAAAAATTCAAGTAAAGATTTTTCTTATTTTGCTAAGAAATATAGTGAAGATGTAGGTTCTTCTGAAAATGGAGGTGATTTAGGTTGGATATTAAAGGGACAAATGATAGAAGAATTTGAAGATGTTGTTTTTTCTTTAGAAGAAGATGAAATTTCTGATATTTTTAAAACAAAATATGGATATCATATTGCTAAAGTTTCTTCTAGAGCTTCTGTTGGAGAACCAGAAGAAAGTGTTAGAGTTTCTCATATTTTAATAAGAACTAAAGGATTAGATGATTTAATAAATGAAAAGATTAATGATTCTATTATAAAAACTAAAATAAAAATTTATTAATAAAAAATTTTATGATTGATAAAAATAAATTTGAGACAGCTATTAATTTTTTAAAAAGAGAATATTCTGGTATTAGAACTGGAAGAGCTTCTTCTATTCTAGTTGAGAATATTCAAGTAGAAGCTTATGGATCTAAAGTTCCTTTAAAATCCGTTGCTAGTATTAGTATTCCTGAATCTTTTCAAATAGTTGTTGAACCTTGGGATAAGGGGCTTTTAAGTCAAGTTCAAAAAGCTATTTTAAACTCTGATTTAGGTATTAATCCTAATGTAGATGGAACTATTATTAGATTAAACATTCCTACTATGACAGAAGATAAAAGAAAAGAGCTTGTAAAATCTGTTCATAAATTTGCTGAAGAAGCTAGAATAAAGATTAGGCAAGTACGGGATGATATTAAAAAAAATATACAAAAAGAAGAAAAAGATGGTAATATTTCTGAAAATGAAAGAAATTCCTCTTTTGAAGATTTAGATAAAATTGCTTCTCAATATAATGATAAAGTAGAAGAAATGAAAAATCATAAAGAAGAAGAGGTGATGACTGTATAACTTAAAATTAATTAAAATTTGATTAAATTATGACTATTATAACTATTCTTGCTGTTGTATTCATGCTTTCTCTTTTGATTTTTATTCATGAATTAGGACATTTTTTAGCTGCTTATAAGTTTGGAATTAAGGTTGAGGAATTTGCTATTGGAATGGGTCCTATTTTTTTTAAGAGAGATTCAAAAAAATTTAAAACAAAATTTACATTAAGAATAATTCCAATAGGGGGGTTTTGCAAAATTAAAGGTGAAAATGGTGAAAATTCTGATGAAAAGGATTCTTTTGGTAGTAAAAAAATATGGAAAAGAGCTGTTGTTTTATCTGCTGGTGTCTTTTTAAATTTATTACTTGCTATTTTGTTTTTTTATTTTTCTTCTATTTTAGGAACTTCGCAAATTATAACTGAAGATACTTTAAATCAAAAAGGAGTTACCATAAATTCTTACAGACCTATTATTACTTTACCATCTGATGGAAGTTTAGAAGATCAATTAATGCAAGTTTATTATTTAAATAAAATTAATGATATTGATTTTTCAGAGACTATGATTTCAAATGCTATGGAATATTTAGAAAATAATGAAGTAAATACTTTTATGGTTGAAGATTCTTTTGGAGAAGAAAAAGAAATAAAAGTTACATCTAATTATTCTGGAGATCCTATAGAAAATTCTTATGTAGCGACTGATATAGGTTTTATAAATTCTGGGATTATTAAATATTCTCCTATTCAGGCTTTTCCACAGGCTTTTATAGAAACTGGGCGTTCATTAAATGATATGTTTTTTGGTATAAAATATCTTTTTTCTAATATTTTTTCAGGATCTGGTGTTCCAGATGGTTTTGCGGGACCAGTTGGTATTGCTGTTGTTACTAAAAATTTTATAAGTCAAGGATTTGGTGTCTATATACATTGGATAGCTATAGTTTCTTTAAATTTATTTTTAATAAATTTACTTCCTTTTCCTGCATTAGATGGTGGAAGATTAGTTTTTTTAGCTGTTGAAGCAATAAGAGGAAAACCTGTAAAACAAGAAATAGAAGGTTGGGTAAATTTAGCTGGTTTTGGATTACTTATGTTACTTATGATTATTATAACTTATAAAGATATAATTAGATTTATTACTTAAATTATGTTGCAATCAAAATTAATTTATAAAATAAAAAAAGAATTTTCTAAAGATGAGGATTCTTTGAATGCTAGATTATTAGTGCAGGGTTCTTATATTAAAAAAGAAGCTTCAGGAATTTATACCTTTTTACCTCTTGGTTTAAAAGTACTTTCTAATATTGAAAATATAATAAGAGAGGAAATGAATAAAATTGATGCTTCTGAAATTTTAATGCCTGCGCTTATTCCTAAAGAAAATTTAGTAAAAACAGGAAGATGGGATACTTTTGATGTATTATTTAAATTAAAATCACAAACAAATAATGAATATGGATTGGGAGCTACTCATGAGGAAATTGTTACTCCTCTTATTTCTGATTTTATATCTTCATATAAAAATCTTCCTATTTTTGTTTATCAAATACAAACTAAATTTAGAGACGAAAAAAGAGCTAAATCTGGGATTTTAAGAGGGAGGGAATTTAGAATGAAAGATTTATATTCTTTTTCAAAAAATGAAGATGATTTAAATGTATATTATGAAAATGCTTTAAGTGCTTATAAAAAAATATATGAAAGATTAAATCTTTCTGATATTACATATTTAACTTATGCTTCAGGTGGGACTTTTTCTAAATATTCTCATGAATTTCAGACCCTTTCTGAAGTTGGAGAAGATGATATTTATATATGTGATAAGTGTAATGTTGCTATAAATGAAGAAATAATAGAAGAGCAAAAAGTATGTCCTATTTGTGGAGCTTCTGATTTTAGAAAAGAAAAAGCAATTGAAGTTGGAAATATATTTAAATTAAAAACAAAATTTTCTGAACCTTTTTCTGTAAAATATTTAGATGAAAAAAATAAAGAAAATTTAGTATATATGGGTTGTTATGGTATTGGAAGTAGTAGAGTTATGGGAACTATTGTTGAAGTTTCGCATGATGATTCTGGTATAATTTGGCCAGAAGAAATTGCTCCTTTTAAATATCATATTATTCCTGTTGGAAATGACGAAGAAGTTTTAGAAGAAGCTAATAAGCTTTATAAAACCTATTTAGAAAAAGGA
Source organism: Patescibacteria group bacterium (assembly GCA_021734125.1). Taxonomy (GTDB): domain Bacteria; phylum Patescibacteriota; class Patescibacteriia; order JAGPKW01; family JAGPKW01; genus JAIPGT01. The sequence goes on along the minus strand of JAIPJN010000008.1, from coordinate 8,865 downwards.
GATGAAGTTTTATTTGATGATAGAGATGAATCTACTGGAACCAAGCTAAAAGATGCTGATTTAATAAGTGCCACTTATAGAATTGTTGTTTCTAAAAAAACAATAGAACAAGGTAAATTTGAGCTTAAGAAAAGATCTGATAAAGAAATCCAATTACTTTCACTTTAAATTAATCTATTATTTTGCTAGATTATACTTAGATTATTTTTTAAATTATAATCTAGATTTAATATATTTTTGATGTTTTTAGATAATTTTTTTAAACCTAAAAAAATTGGAATTGATATAGGATCTGAAAAGATTTATTTTTATCTTGAGGATAAGGGAATTGTCATTTCTGATTATACTTATATAGCCGTTAATACAAAAAATGACTCTGTTTTTGCTATTGGAAAAGAAGCTAAGGAAATGTCTGGAAGAGTTCCACCATATATTAAAATAGTAAAACCTGTTTTAAATGGTGTAATTTATGATTTTGAAGCCATGCAAGCTTTACTTAGCCATTATTTTAAAGAAATAAGGGAAAAATATAATAATTTATTTGGTTATGAAGCATTAGTTGCTATATCTTTAGATATGACAGAAGTTCAAAAAAAATCTTTTGAAGATATTTTGTTTGCTGTTGGTATGAAAAAAGTTTATTCTGTTCCTAAAGTTGTTGCAGCTGCTGTTGCTAGTAGATGTGATGTTTTAGAATCTGTTGGTAATATGATTGTTGAGTATGGTGCTTCTAAATTGGAAATTGCTACTATTTCAACTGGTGGAATTATATATTCTAAATCTTTAAATATCGGTGGTTATGATATTGATAATTCTATAGTTTCCCAAATAAAAAATAATTATTCTATTTCTATTGGTGAACTTATGGCGGAAAGATTAAAGAAAAGTTTAAGCTCTTCTGATAAAGAAAAAGAAATTATTATAAAAGGAAGGGATGTTTCAACAGGAATGCCTAAACAAATAAGTATTAGAGTTGCAGATATTGTTCTTGCTACTGAAAAATATATTGAAATAATAGCAGATAATATTAAATTAGTTTTAGAAAATATCCCTACAGAAATATTATCTGATATTTATGAAAAAGGGATAATGCTATCAGGTGATTCTTCTAGGCTTTTTAATTATAAGAAGAAGTTAAAAAGTTTAGTAAGATTAGATATGTATGTTGTTGATGATCCTGCTACTTCAGTTATTAGGGGTCTTGGGATTTTAATTGGTAAAATGGATGAATATTCTTTAGTTATAAATAAAATTAGATAATGAAAAATACTCATTATACAATATTTTTTACTTTAATTATTGCTTCAGCTTTTATTTTTTTTATAAAGCCTAGTTTTATAAATTTTCCATTTAATTTTTTTAAAAAAATTACTTCTCCTATAATTTCTAATTATGCATCTTTAGCTTTTGATATTAATAATGGATCTTATTTTTTTACTAATTTTGATTCTTTAATTTTAGAAAATGAAGAATTAAAAACAGAAAATCAAGATTTAATATTAGAAAATATAGCATTGAAAGATAAAATAAAAGAAACTGTTATTTTTGATGAAAGTTTATCTTATTTAGAACAAAAAGATTATAATTTTGAATTTGCAAAAATTATTTCAAAAGATCAGTTTGCGTCTAATACTTTAACTATAGATCTTGGTAGTAAAAATGGTATTGAAGTTGGATATCCTGTTATTTATAAAAATGGTTTTTTGATTGGAAAAATTAAAGATGTTTCTGATTATACTTCTTCTGTTTCTTTGATTTCTAAAAGTGATAGTAATATAGCTTCTACTATTTTAGGAATGGATGAAAATTTAGGTGTTGTAGCTGGAGATTATGATTTGGCTTTGAAATTTAATTATGTATCAATAGATGCTGAAATATCGGAAGGTGATATTGTGGTTACTTCTGGTGTTGAAAAATATATTCCTTATGGTTTGGTTATAGGCGAGATTTCTTCTATTTATTATAATGATAATGATTTTTTTCAAGATGTTTATATAGATCCTTATATCAATAATGATTATTTTGAAATTTTATCAGTAATTATTCCAAAAAAATGATAAAACTTGATACTTTAAAGAAAATTTTAAATAATTTTATCATAATATCTTTTATATTATCTTCTTTTTTTATTCAGATTGGTTTTATAAATAATTTAAATTTTTCTTTTTTGAGTTTTAATTTATTCGCTTTTATTCTTTTACTTTTATGTTTAAACTCTGATAATAATAAAATTTTATATTATATTGCTTTTATTTTTGGTTTTTTAAATGGTATATTTTCTAGTTTTCATTTTATATTTCATATATTCTTATTTGTTTTATGGACTAAAATTATTTTATTTTTAAAAAAGAAATTACATCCCGAACTAACTATTATTAGGCTTTTATTGTTTAGTTTTACTTCTTTTTCTATATTTTTATTTTTATATTATTTATCACTATTTATATTATTTAAAATAGGTTTTTATGAAATTTTTATTTTAGATATTAATTTATTTATTCAATTTTTATTTTCTACACTTCTTTATTTAATAATATTTTTTATTTTTAAACCTCATATTAAAGTTGATTATTATGAATTTTTTCCGAAAAAAACATAAAAAAGATGATGTTTTTATAAAATCTTATTCTGATAATAAAATTCTTTCAAAGAGTGTACACTTTTTTTTAAAAAAAGAAGATAATATAAATAAAATTCCTAACTCTGCCTATATATTTGCTATTTTTTTATGCATTTTTTTGCTCGTTCTTTTGTTTTTTAGATTATTTTATTTACAAACTTATAAATTTGATTATTTTAATTCTTTATCTTATGGGAATAGAGAAAGAGAAGCTTATATAAAACCTAAAAGAGGTATTATTTATGATAAAGACTTTAATAAACTTGTTTATAATAAACCTAAATTTAGATTATATTATATTCCTTATTATATAACTGATGATGAGAATGAACTTAATTTGTTAAAAGAAAAATTGAAAAATAAATTAGGTTTATCTGATGATGAAGTTTCTAAAATTTCTTTTGCTGATTATATAGATAAGAAATTAATAAAAGAAATTTATGATTCTTCTCTAGCTTTGGATATTAATATGAAAATAAAAGATTTTCCTGGTTTTTATTTAGAATCTTCTTATTATAGAAAGTATGATGATTTAGATTCTCTTTCACATATTTTAGGATATGTTTCATCTATTTCTCCTGAAAAATATGAAAAAAATAAAGAAAAATATTTACCAGATGATACTGTTGGAGATTATGGAATAGAACTTTATTATGAAGATTATTTAAGAGGTGAATTAGGTTTAGAAAGATATGAAGTTGATTCTTTTGGTTATAAAAGTAATATTATTTCTACCTCAGAACCGGAATCTGGATATAATTTAAAATTGACTATTGATTATGATCTACAAAAAAAATCTGAAGAGGTTTTAAAAAAAGTATTAGATGAAAATGATTTAGAAAAAGGTGTTGTTATTTTTTTAGATCCAGATGATGGTTCTGTTTTATCTATGGTCTCTATGCCAACTTTTTCTAGTAATGATTTTTCTTTAAAAAATAATGAAGAAATAATAAAATCTTTAAATAATGAAAATAATTCTATGTTAAATAGGGCTATTTTAGGTAGATATGCTCCTGCTTCTACTTTTAAAATTGTTATGGGGGCTATAGGATTAGAAGAAGATATTATTTCAACAAATACTATAATTCAAGATAAAGGATATATAAGAGTTGTGAATAAATATAATCCTAATATTTTTTATTATTATAGAAGCTGGGAATCTACTGGTCTTGGATATATGAATATTTATGATGCAATTGCTCGTTCTTCTAATATTTATTTTTATTATGTTGGTGGGGGACATGAAGATTTTAAAGGACTTGGAATAAATAAAATGAATGAATATTTTAGTTTATTAAAATTAGATCAAAAAACTGGCATAGATCTTAGTTATGAAATTTCTGGTTTTACACCAACTCCAGCATGGAAGGAAGAGGTAAAAGGAGAGTCCTGGTCTTTAGGAAATACCTATTATACTTCAATTGGGCAAGGAGATTTATTACTTACCCCAATTCAGGTCGCAAATTATGTTTCTTATTTTGCTAAAGAAGGAAAGAATTTTGTTCCTCATTTTTTAGATTCTATTTATGATCAAAATGGTAATTTAATTTATAATTATGAAGACCAGGTTATGATTTCTAATATTTTTGATGATTATAATACTTCTGTTATAAGACAGGGAATGAAAAAGGCAGTTACTTCTGGGACTTGTTCTAGATTGAATATTTTAAACAAGGATCTTGCAGCAAAAACAGGAACAGCACAAGTCGCTGGTTCTTTAAATAATGCTTGGCTTGTAGGTTTCGGACCATACGAAGATCCTGAGTTTGCTTTTGTAGTTCTTATTGAAGAAGGTGGAGAGGGGAGTGAAACTGCTATGGATGTGGCTTATGAAATTATTGAATATTATTTCAATAGATAAAGTATTATTCCAATCTTTTTCAAAAATATTTACTATTTTTTTTATAAATTTTTTATCTTTTAATATAATTCCAACTTCTCTATTTTGATCCATGCTTTGCATAGAAAAATTTACGGATCCTGTATATAATATTTTTCTATCCACTATTATTACTTTTGAATGTTGATAGGGTTTTTTGATTAATTTGGTTTCTATATTCTTATGAAATTTTTTTATAGTATATTTATTTGAAGATATATCTTCTGATAAAATTATTTTTATTTTTACATTTTCTTCACTTTTTTTATTTAATAAATTTATTATTCTTTCATCATTAAAATTTTCAGCGTATAGTTCTAAACTATTTTTAGCATTTTTAATTAGAATTTCTAATATTTTTCTGGAATTTATGGGGCTTATGACTAAATTTTCTGGAATGTTATTTTCCCAAAAATATTTAACTTTAAAATCATTTTTGAATAAAGTATTTAGACTTTTTGTTATTTCTTTATTTTTAGTTGCAAAAATAAAATCTCTTGATGAATTTAATCCCGAGCCTGTAAGATTGGATGTCATGATTATACTTATTTTATTATCTATTATTATATATTTTGCATGATTTAGAGAATATATATTAATAATATTTTTTATTTCTATATTTTTTATATTGCTTAATTCTGAAACGGTTTTATAATTTAAATATCCCCCTCCAAAAGGTTCTTTTTCTATTATTATATTTATTTTTACATTATTTTTAGCGAGATTTTTAATTTTTTTTATAATATTTTTGTTTGAAAATAAATAAATATTTATATTTACTTCTTCTTTTGCTAAATTTAGATAATTTATTAAAATTTTTTCACCATTTTCTTCTGGAAGTGTATATAAATTACTATTTTCTATATTTTTTATTTCTATTTTAGATTTTAATGATATATCCTTTAGAAATAAAAAAGGTAAAGAGAATATTATGATTAGGATTAATATTTCTATTAATTTTTTTAATTTTATTTCTTTTTTTATAATATTCATAAAAAATAAGGCGATTCTTTTACGTCTTAATTTTATATAATGAATATTAAATTTTTATTAATTTAAGGTTAAATTGAGATGAATTTTTTGGAAAATATTGTTTTATTGTATTTTTTTTTAATTTTAAATTAATATTTATTGTTTATAATAATATTTTGATTAATATTAATTATAAAAAATGATTAAAGAAAATAATTTTGCTTTCATCGATGGTCAAAATTTTTATATGGGTATAAAAGAAAATAATTTTGAAATAGATTTATTTAAATTTAGAAGATACTTGTTAGATAAATATAATGTAAATAAAGCATATTATTTTTTAGGTTTTTTTGATAAAAATAATAGGAATTTATATAAAAAACTTAAAAAATCTGGTTTTATTTTAGAATTTAGGTGGCATGATATATTAATGAATTCTAAAAATAAAGGAAATGTCGATTCTGATATAATTTTTTATATTATGAAACTGTTGTATAAAAAATATCCTTTTAATAAAGTTGTATTAATATCTGGAGATGGAGATTATATAAAATTGATTAATTTTTTAATCGAAGAAAATAAATTTAAGAAAATTTTATTTCCTAATATTAAATATACTTCTTCATTATATAAAAATATGGATTCAAAATATTATGATTATGTTATAAATTTTTTACAAAAAATAAAAAAAGAAGGGTCTCTTTAAGCACTAACACTTTTCAGATTCCCTTCGTCTTTATAATAAATGAAGGGTCTCTTTAAGCACTAACACTGTTCAGACTCCCTTCGTCTTGATATTGTTATTATAACAAATGTTTTTAATATTGCAAGTAGTGACCAACGATCGTGGGAATGTGCTTTTGGTGCGTTCCCATAATATTTATTCAATTAATATTTTTTTAATATTATGCACGTTCATATAACGGGCGCACAATGTTTATGGCCAGCCATGCGGGCGCACAATGTGCGCCCCTACAAAATTTATCCATTAATGTTATTTAATAATTTGCACGTAATTTAATGTGCGTTTTTTATAGAAATAAATGTTTTGTTTATAATTCATGTGGGAACGCGCCATGGCGCGTTCCTACAATGTGTATTCACGCATTTTTATATATTAACATTATTTTATAAATAATCCCGTGAATATAATGTTTTTGTGAAAAATTTTAATAATTCTTTATTTTTTATTTTTTTACTTTTTTGTATTATTTCTCTTTTATTTTTTATCTTTTTTTTATCTTTTTTGGCATCTTTATAGGCTTTTTTGTATATTTTATATCTTTTCTTGTATATACTATTTAAAATTATTCCTAATTTAGCTATTTTTATCCATAAAAAATATTTTATTAAAAAACTTTTTGGATAATTCTTTTTTATTGTCCATTCTATATTTCTGTATGAATGATATATAGCAAAATCACTCATTTTTGAGGTTGATGCTGAACCTTTGTGTAAAACTTTTACATTTATAAAATTTGGTTTATAGCCTAGTAATAAAGATCTAAAACCAACATCTAAATCTTCTGCATAACAAAAATAATCTTCATCAAAAAAATATCCATGTTTTTCTAATAATTCTTTAATTAATTCTTTTTTATATAACATACAAGCACCCATTGGACAGAATGTTTTTCTTTTTTTATTAATTTTATTAAAAGCTACTCCAGATGTTGTGAATTCTATACCAATTGAATCTATTTTATTTTCATTATTGTATGAATTTGTTTGAAAATAAAAATATTTTGCAGTTTTTTCATTTATTTTTTTATATACTTTATTTATGAATTCTTGTTCTATTATTGTGTCATTATTTAAAAATATTATATCTTCAATATTTTCATAATATAAAGATTTTTGTATTAAAAAATTATTGCCTTTAGCAAATCCTAAATTTTTTGAGGGTTTATAATATTTAATTTTTTCATTGTTTTTGTATAAATTTTCTAATTTATTTTCTGATTCTTCATTGTTTAATAAAAAAATTAAGTAATCTTTATTACTATTTTTTAAAATACTATTTATACAATTTATTGTATCTTCTTCATTTTTATAATGAAGTATCAAAAAAACTATCATTTATAATTCATATGTCATTAATGTTTCTCTTGTACATTGATTCCAAGAATATCTTCTATAGAATAAAAATCCTTTTAATCTGTATTGATTTTGTTTTTCTATGTTGTCTTTAAATTTATTTATAGCATCTCTTATATAAATTGCAGATGTTGGATCAAAATAAACTACTGAATCTCTTAATATTTCTGGCATACATGATTTATTTGATGATAAAACTGGTATTCCATATTGCATAGCCTCTAAAGGAGGTAATCCAAAGCCTTCATATAAAGATGGAAATATAAAAAATTTTGCATTTTTCATTAAAACTGATAACTCTCCATCTTCTAAAAATCCTGTCATTACTATTTTTTTCTGTTTAATTAAATCTTGATATTCATTTTCTAATCTTTTATAAAAAAAGTCTTTTTTTCCAACTAGTACTAGTCTTAATCCCTCGATTCCTTTAAAAGCTTCACATAATTTTTCTAAATTTTTGTGAGGATATGCTGATCCTACATAAATACAATAATTATCACTTAATTTAGTTTTTCTTATTTCTGTTTTATCTAATTTTGTATATCCTTCATAAATAACTGTTATTTTATCTTTATATTTATCTTTTAAAGAAAAATATTTACACAATTCATTTTTTGTAAATTCTGATATTGCTATTGTTTTTTTAGCTTTTTTTATAGCTCTTTTTATAACAAATTCTAAAACTTTCTTTTTTATTTTATATTTTCTAGGAGTTAGAGTTGTAGCTCTTAATGTTGGAAATTTTAATATTGTAATATCATGTATTGTTACTATAAATTTTCTTTTATATAAAATAGGAATATTAAAATGTGGAAAATGCATTAAATCTAATTTGAATTTTCTGAGTTTTAATGGAAATAAAATTTGCTCTGCAAATCCATACCAATGGAAATTAGCTAATTCTTTTTTAAAATTATTATTTTTTGGATTATATAAATCAAAATTTTCTTTTTTCAAGAAAATAATATATTCATTATTTTGATCAACTTTTTCTAAATTTAAAATTAGCTGTTCTATATATCTTCCAAGACCAGCGCTTCCCCACATTCTAGCATCAATACCTATTTTCATATTTTTAATATATGTAATAAGGAAATATAATTATGCTTTTATTTTATAATATTTTGCCAAAATAAACAAATAAATTTAATTTAAAATAAGTTTTAAACAATTATTGTAAATAAATTTTATTAAAAATGTTATAATAATTATATAAATAAAGAAAAAATAAAAATATGATAAAAAAAGTTCATTTGAAAAATTTATTTTTAATTCTTTTATTTTTATCTTTTATTAT
>JAIPJN010000030.1 GCA_021734125.1 Patescibacteria group bacterium | reverse complement strand
TCATCAACTCATTCTCAATATAAACCTGTTCCTTCTGGAACATATGCTTTTTTCTTATGCATAACTTGATAAAATCTTGGATTTGCTGTTCCTCTATTATTTTGAGTATTTAATTTTTTAGACAAATCCATTAAAAAATCATACATTTCATTTGATACTTTAATTGTCTTCATTTTATTTTTCCTCTATATAATGCTTTTGTTTAAGTTTAATCCACTTTTCACTTTCTTTATATTTTTTTATTGAACCAAATTCATTAATTATATCATTAACAAATTTTTCATCATAATATGGAGAATCTCCCATGGTTAATGCATTTAAATGTTTATCGAAATCGATGGTTCATCTTACTCTAAATTTCTTCATTTTTGTATTTAGTGGCTTTGTCTCTAAAATGAGCTTCATTTTCATACTTCCCTTTTGTTGTTCTTTTTTTAAAATATCTATACAAATAATTACCTACATAATACAAGCCATTATTTTCTCAGCGAAATCCAAATTTTCATTTTTTTCTATAATCTTTTTTACTCATAATTATACAAGCTTATATATAACATTTTGTTTAAGTTCAATTAATTTATATATATCATTTTTATTTTCTAATATTTCTGATATTGTTTTATCATTAATTGTAGGTATAACATTTTTAATATCTTCAGTTATTGGTTTATGATCAAATACGATTAAAAATTGTTCATCTATGTTTTCTACAAAATCAAAAAGAATTCATACTTTATCTATATCATTTAAAATTTGATTATTTTCAACAATTAATTTTTCAATTTTTTTTGGTGCTTTAATATTATGAACCGGTAATTTAATTAATGCATTTCCACAATTTGGACATGCATTATATACATTTATATCTCAATCATCTCATGGATCAAAATAATTTTTATTTTCATATGGTTTAATTAAAATTTGAGATTCGTTTCCTATTCATGTACATTTGAGACATTTATATCATTTTTTATTTTCAGTCATGATTATTCTCCATAAATTAATTTATAAAGTTTTTTACAATAGTTTCTAAATTTAAACAATAACCACATTTATCACAATATAAATGATATTCGGTTCAAGTTCTTATTGACATTATTTTTCTCTAATAATTTAATCAAATAAAAGTTCATCGCTTGACGATTTTTCTGTTTTATTGATATAATCTTTAACATTAATTACTTCATTAAATTTTGATTTTTTTAACATAATTATTTCTCATTCATATTCATAATTTTTATACATATTATGCATGGTTTTTTCTGCTACAGTAATTACATCTGTATCTACTAAATAATGTTCTTTAATATTTTTTACTTTTAAATTACCTTTTTTATCTTCTGTTTCTAATTTAACTGCTACTGTTGCTTCAATCATAATATTTCTCCTTTATTGTTTTATGATTTTTGTTTAAATATATTGTTATAGGATTTCTAATGCATGTTTTAATTCTTTTAATTTAAATTCATTTAATTCAATTTGATGTTTCAATTTAAGTATTTCTGTTTCAATATCATAAGTAATTTGAAATGATTCTAATGATTCTTTATTTGTATTTTTTAATTGATGCTCTTTTAATTCAATTTGATGTTTCAATTTAAGTATTTCTACTTTCATATCATAAATTGCTCGTCTATAAGCTAATTTTGTTTCAGAAATTGCATTTCTATATAAATAAGAATCTTTATATATTAACATTTTACATTCCTTATTTAAAAATATTAATTAATTTATTTTTATTATCTTGTAAATCATTCATTAAATTAACAAATGCATTTATATCAGGAACTATTAATTCATCATATGCTTCAAGAAATTCTTCTTTTGTTATTTCAATTGAATTTTCATCCAAAACAGAAAATGAATCACTTCTATTATATTGTATACTAATTAATATTGGTTTTTCTTCATTAAGATACATAACTCCAAAAGAAGATACAGTAGCAGTAAATTCGTCTGTGACATCATGCACATAATAATATGTAGGATCACTAACTGAATTCATTCTTTTATAACATTTTCCTTTTGCATTTTTAATTCTTTCAGATAAAACTTCATCTTCTAATATTCTAAGCTTTCTAATAAGCGATTTATTTTTATATATTAGATTTTGATTTTCTTCAATTAATTTATGAAGCTCATTTATTTCTTTTTCTTTATCTGTCATTTTATATTTCCTTATAATTCTTTCTTATTTAAATATAGTTCATTATTTTCAAAATTAAAATTATTTTAATTGTTTTTTAATTTTTTTAACATAAAATTCACTTATACCATCAGATAACATTCGAAAAACTTGATCTTGTACATATTCATCTGCTTCATCATTTATAGCTTGTCTTTTTTTAACAGGCACTTCTGCTAAATCAAAAAGTTGATTTACTATTCCCATGCATTGTTTTTTAAATTTTTGTATATCTATCATGATTAATTCTCCTTTAATTATAATCTTTTTTTGTTGGCAATAAATGTGAATTTAAATTAATATCACCAACAATTGCAATATCATTTATTTCATTGTTTTTAAATGTGTACCATCCATCTTTAAGAGGATTTTGATTTATTTCAATAGCTTCAATTTGTCATATTCCTTCTGCATTTTCATAGAAATAAATAGATATTGGAACAAGCCATTTTTTTAATTTTACACTTCAAATTTTAATATTCATATTTTTTCCAGTTTCAAGTTGTATTTACATGACAAGCAAGAATTAAAAAAAATAATGATAACCCAAATATTGATAAAAATAAGCGGTACGAGGTGACATAGTGCATAGGCGGACATTTACCCGGACAGAATGGCCGGATAGGCATCGCCGTGTTGGTCCGGAGCGGCTATGCGGACATCTGTCAGGACAGAATGTCCGGGTAAGATATGTATAAAAATTTTTTCATTATTTTATTCCTTATCACTTTTTGCTTTATTTTGTTCATTTTGAATTTGATATCGTTTTCACATATTTTCAGCAGCCCCAATTGCTACTATTATCATTGATCTAAATTTATTCATTTCAATATATGAAAGACTAGCAATAGTTGCTTTAATTGAAAAATCTCATTCTCCTTTTCTTTTTTCAACTACAAACAAATCTTCAAATTGATTATTATTATTTGTTAAATGATTAGATTCTTTTTCACATTGATTTACGTAAACATAATCTATATATGCCAAACCCAACGCTGATGTTGTTTTGTATTTATCTTCAAAATTTGGATAAAAATCAGTCTTATTTTGTTCTGTAAATTTTATAGAAGACATTTTTTTTTCTATACTACAATCATATTCAAGTTCGGCAGATCCACATTTTGGACAAACTTCTACTTCTTCTGGACAATTTATTATAAAAGTTGCTTCGACTAATTTTAATTCATTTTCTAATCCACTTCAACCACAATTAAGACAAATAATTTTTTCATTACACTTTTTCATTTTGTTTTATCCTCTATAATTTTAATTATTAATCATAATTTTCACAAATAATTGAATTCATTTTTATTTCCTTTTATTTATGATACAAAATATTTTAATAATTCATTATATTTTTTATCATTTAAATTTTCTTTAAGAGAAATAAAAGGAATAGGATGAAGAAATTCTATTTTTTCTCCGGTTGAAGTTTTAAAAATTAAATAATATTTTTTATCACGTTTTATAATTTCATTAAGTAAATAAACATGAAAAGAAATCATTACCAATGTATACATATAAGGTTCAATTTCTTTTTTTATTTGTTTAAATTTTTCATCTTGTTCATTTAATAATTGTGAATGTTGATAAGTGTTTCCTTTAACTTTTATATGAAAAGAATCTATACAGTTTAAGTATTGTATAAATTTATTTTCTATTTCTGAATAAACAAATTGATCTTTTTTATATTCAATAATTCCTGTATGTCATCAAATACTTGTAGCTTGTTTATTAAATTTTACAATATCATTTTCATATATTTTTACATTATTTGTATCTTTTCTTCCTGTGTATTGTCCCACAGAATTTTTATGAACTTGAATATGATTTCCTTTTTTTGTAACTATAAAACTTTTATCATTATTTTCATAATAATATCCATATATAAATGAATCATATGCAATTGATATTCCTCTAAATTCTATATCTCTCATTATCATATACCTTTATTTTATTTTTTATTTATTAATTAATGCATGAGGCATTGCTTCAATTAAACCGGCTGAAGTTATTTGACAAAATTTTGCTTTTTTATGAAATTCATTAATATTATAAGAATCAGAATAACTTAAACCTGATCTTATTCCATCACACAATTGTGGAATAATATCATGTATTGAACCTCTATATTTTCTATATAAACTTTCACCTTCAATATAATTTGTATTTGACATATTTTTTATTTTTGCACTAAAACTAGCAGATCCTCTATATTCACAAACCTTAATATTTTTTTTGCGTTTAATTTCTTCATAAGTAAATTTATCAATTCCAAAATAATGAATAGCTTCTTTAAATTTCATTATTTTTATTTCAGCAGGCGATTCTTTTGTTGCTGATAATAATGATCCTAACATAACTGAATCGGCCCCAGCTGCAATAGCTTTTACAATATCACCTGAATCTCTAATTCCTCCATCTGCAATGATTGGAATTTTATGAATGTTAATATCACGTCTATTCTGTAATAAATCTAATTCTTTTTTAATTTTTTGAATAGCTGTAATCATTGGTGTGCCGTGACCAGTATTTTTACGAGTACTACAAACCGAATTGTGTACAATTGTATCTTCAATATTATATGAATGATCTGTTTCAACAGTTAAATCATATACTTTTCCACTATATTGTTTTTTAACAATATTTTTAATTGGTACTAATTTAAATTTCATAATTTCTCCAATTTTTTAAAATTATTATTATTAATTTCATTTTCTCAAATTGTTATTATCTCAAAACCACGATGAACTGCAAATTCTTTTTTATCTTTATCTTTTTGCTGTTTTTTTATTTGAATATCATTTAATTTTCTTTTTCCATTTGATCCATTTATGTTATAATAATCTGGGTGACCATGCCAATATATGCCGTTACATTCGATTAATATTTTTTCCTCTTTAACTTTAAAATCATATTGATAACATCCCATTATGATACTATACTTTACATCTACTCCCTTTGCTATTAAATAATCCATAACTTTTTTTTCAATATTATTTATTTTATATCTATATTGAGATTTAGATGATACAATTGCCGCTTTGATTTTATTTTTTCTATATTCATCAGGATTTTTATTTTTAATTCGAATTTGTGCTTCTTTTAGTTTATTACTAATTTTTTGTTTTTCATCTTCTGTTAAATTTTCTCTGTATTTTTTATTTTTTTCTATTATTTTATTTATTGCTTCTTTTGTATGTGTTTTTCCATAAAATCCATTTTTTTGACCCGAACAAGCTTTACTAATTTTTTGTTTAATTTCTTTTGAATTCATTTTTTCTGCGTGTCTTTTTTTTATTTCTATATTTTTCATTACATTTTTATTTCCTACATATCATGTTCCTTTTCTTTCATTGGATAATTTATCTTTAAGTTTTTGTTTGTGTTTTTTACCATAAAAACCATTTCTTTTACCCTTACTG
>JAIPJN010000029.1 GCA_021734125.1 Patescibacteria group bacterium | reverse complement strand
TCTCTAGAGTTTAGTTAAATGATTCTCATTTAGAGATATCATAAAAATTGTAGGAATACGCTTTACGCGTGTTCCTACTTTTTTGTTTGGGAAAATTAATGATTTTTTAATAATGCAATTCATGTTTTTTTGTGGGTGAATAATGTACATGGCCCGTAGTGACCAACCATGGTTGGTCACTACAATATTTATTGTAATAATATAATTCATGTTTTATTTATCGGGCGCACAATGTGCGCCCCTACAAAATTTATATATTAACATTATTTTATAAATTTACACGTTTATTTTAAATTAATGATTTTTTAATTTTAAATTAATTTAAAAATATTATATTAATAATAAAAAAGAACAGGACGAATAAAAATCGTCCTGTTCCTACTGTTATTTTTAATTTAAATCATGATAAAAGATTTTGATAAATGGAATAAAAATAAAAAAAAATTAGAAAATAGAGATTCTAATTTTATAAAATGCAAAAGAAAAGAAATCTGGCTTTGTAAAATAGGTGAAAATATTGGAAATGAAATTGGAAAATCAAAACCTTTTGTTAGACCCGTTTTAATTGTAAATATTTTTATGGGTGGAGATTTAATTTTAATTTTTCCATTAACTACAAAATATAATCAATATTTAGAAAAATTTTATTTTTATATAAATAAAGGATCTGGACTAAATAAAAATTCTTATGTTTGTTTAAATCAAATTAAAGTAATAAGTAAGAAAAGATTAATTAAAAGAATAATTAATAATATTGGAGAAGAAAACTATTCTAAAATAATTGAAAAATTTAAAAAAAATATCGAGCTCTAGCAAAAAGCTAGAGCCCTTTAGTGAGTAATTATTTCATACTCTTTTTCGTTCTTTATCTTGAGCTTTAAAAAAGCTAGATAATCAAGTGAGTAGTTATTTCATACTCTACTTATTAAGCATAGTTTAGAGGCTTGATAAGTTATAAATTAATTATATCAAATTAAAAAAATGCGTCAAATTATTATCTATATAAAAAAGAAGAATTGAGCTGGTTAAATTTTGTAATCAGCTTTAAATTAGCATTTTATTTATCGGGAACACAATGTGCATGACCAACCATGGTTGGTAACTACAAATAAAATTTATATAATTAACATTATTTCATAAATTTGCATGTTTATTTTAAATTAATGATTTTTTAATCAAGGATTAATTTTTTATAGATATTATTGATAATAAAAAAGAACAGGACGAATAAAAATCGTCCTGTTCCTACTGTTATTTTTAATTTATTGGGCATATAATATTTATAATCAACCATGCGGGCGAACAATGTGTATGGCCAGCCATGCGGGGCGCACAATGTTCATGGCCCGTAGTGACCAACGATCGTGGGAACGCGCCTCGGCGAGTTCCTACAAAATTTAATTAACGTTATTTCATAAATTTGCATGTTTATTTTAAATTAATTTTTATTATTTATAATAATGTTTTAATTAAAAATTATAAATAAAAAAATGGAAAATGAAATAAGAAAAAATATAATCTATGTTTTTATAGATAGTCAAAATTTAAATTTAGGAATAAAAGAACAAGGTTGGGAATTAGATTTTAAAATATTTTTTAAATACTTAAAAACTAAATTTAAAGTTAAAAAAATATTTTTATTTTTAGGTTATTTAGAAAAAAATAGAAAATTATATATTTTTTTAGAAAAAGTTGGTTATATCATTATATATAAGCCTATTATTATAAATAATAAGATAATAAAGGGGAATTGTGATGCAGAATTGGTTTTATATTCAATGATAGAATATAAAAATTATAATAAAGTTATAATTATTTCAGGAGATGGGGATTTTTATTGTTTAATTAAATATTTAAAAAATAAAAATAAATTATATAAAATTATCATTCCTAATAAAAATAAATTGTCTTTTTTATTGGTAGAATTTAAAGAGGATATTATATATTTAAATAATTTAAAAACTAAATTAGAAAAAATAAAATAAAAAATAGAGCAATCTTTCGGACTAAATCCTTAGGTGTGCTCTATTTGTGGTGATACTAGTTCTTGTAAGAACTGACGAAAATTTTATAAAAATTTTCTAATAATACTTTTATAGTATATCAAAATATGAAAAGGAGTCAATTTTTTTAAAAATATTAAAAAAATCGGCTCTCGTAATAACGAGAGCCTCGGGTACCTAGTGGTAATATGTGTGTTTATTTTATCAATTTATAATTATTTGTCAAATAAAATTTAATTAATATTATTTCATAAATTTGTATGTTTATTGTACATAATTTAACGTGCGTTTTGTTTTAAAAATACCGATTTATTTTATAATTCCCGTAGGAACGCGCCGAGGCGCGTTCCCACCGTTTAATGTTTCGATTATGCATTATTTCATAAATTTGTACGTGATTTTACGTGCAATTTTTTGTGAAAAATTTAATAAAAATTTAATGATTTTTTAATATTGGATTAATTTTTGGAAAGTATAATTGATATATCTTTAATTAATTTATAGGACGCACCATGGTGCGTCCGTACAATAATGATATAAATATCAATTATATGATTCATAATAGAAAAAGTTATAGATTAAAAAATTATGATTATTCATCAAATGGATATTATTTTATAACGATTTGCACAAAAGATATGATTAAGCATTTTGGTGAAATTATAAATGAAAAAATGATTTTAAATTGGAAAGGGAAGACGGTAGAAGCGTGTTGGAAGAATATAGAAAATCATTATGGTTTTGTGGAGAATCATGAATTTATTATTATGCCAGATCATATTCATGGAATTTTAAAAATAAATAATATTGATTGTAGGGACGCACCATGGTGCGTCCGTACAATGAATGATATGAATTGTTTTAAATTGAAAAAAAATTCAATTTCTTTAATTATTAATCATTTCAAAGGTGCGGTATCCAAAAAAATTCGATTAAAATATCAGAATTTTATATGGCAGGGAAGATTTCATGATCATATTATTAGAAATGAAGAAAGTTTAATTAATCATATAAATTATATTAGAGATAATCCAAAGAATTATAAAAATGAATAATAATTAAAATTCAAATATTTATTTTATCCCATATTTTGCGACCTCTTGACAAAATTTTTAAATTTGATATATTTAACATCCGAAAAAATATCATTAAAAATATAAAAATAATAAGGAGAAAAAATAAGATAATATTATTGACATATTATAATTTATATGTTATAATAGTAAGTATATTTAAATTGATTTATAGTGAGGTAAGTATGGGGAGAAAAATTTTTTCCTCCTTAAGAAAGATTTTTAAGATACTTCCCATACTCCTCCTAAATTTTTTGGCCCTTATGTTTAATACATAGGGGCCCCTTTTTTACTTTAAAAGTATTTAAATAAAAAAATATTGATATTATTAAAAAGTTTTGATAATATGGGACATATTAGGGGTATAGTTTAACGGTAGAACGAAGGTCTCCAAAACCTTTAGTGTGGGTTCGATTCCTACTACCCCTGCCAAAAGTTTACAAACTCTAAAAAAACTTATAGTATACAGATGTAATTCATTTTTACCAACATTAGTATGATACAAGATGTATTAATAAAAAAAATAATTCAAAACAATACCTCAAAACATAAAATTGCCGAAGTAAATAAATACGGCGATCCTTTTTTTAAGGCAATAAGACAAACAGATTTCTTAGAACTTGAAAAAGATGAAATAAAAGCCTTCTTATGGCATAGGAAAACATGGACACAAGTATTTCTTATATCAGGAGAAATGCAATTAGTATTACACGATACTAGACCAGAATCATTAACATATGAAAAAACAGAAATAATATATGGAAATGAAAGTGATAATAAGCTAGTAATAATACCTCCAAAAGTAGCTTATGGATTCAAATCAATAGATGATAAATTAAAACTTATAATACAATATTCAGAATCAAGAGATCCTGAAAATTTAGATGAAATAGAAATACCAGAAAATGATCCATCTATAAATTTTAATTGGAATTTAAATAAAGATATTTTTAATGTAAATATAGAAAGAGAAAAAATAAATTTATTAGTTTGCGGAGGAGCTGGTTTTATAGGATCAAACTTTATTCACTATATGATGAATAAATATCCACATTATAAAATAATAAATTACGATAAATTAACTTATGCAGGAAATTTAGATAATTTAAGAGATGTAGAAAATAAAGATAATTACGTATTTGTAAATGGAGATATTTGTGATTATTCTAGGTTAGAAGGTGTTATAAAAGATGAAGAAATAACTCATGTAATAAATTTTGCAGCAGAAACTCATGTTGATAGATCTATATATGGAGGATGTGTTGATTTTGTATTAACAAATTCTTTAGGAGTACAAATGATACTTGATGCTGTAAAGAATAATGGAATAAAAAAATACGTTCAAGTTTCAACAGATGAAGTTTTTGGAAGTTTAAAATTAACTGATGATTCAAAATTTGATGAAAATTGGCCAATAATGCCTAATATGCCTTATGCAGCAGCAAAAGCAGGTGGAGATCTTATGTGTAATGCTTATTATGTAACTCATAAAGTTCCAGTTGTGGTAACTCATTGTTCTAATAATTATGGGCCATATCAATTTCCTGAAAAATTAATACCATTTTTCATATTTAAAATTTTAGCAGGAGAAAAGGTTCCTGTTTATGGAGATGGTCTTAATGTAAGAGATTGGATACATACAGAAGATCATGCAAAAGCTTTAGATTTATTGTTGCACAAAGGAGAAGATGGGGAAGTTTATAATATTGGAGTTGATAATGAAAGAAGCAATATTGATATAACCAGAATGGTTTTAAAATTAATGGGGAAGAGTGAAGATATGATGGAATTTGTAAAAGATAGACCTGGACATGACAGAAGATATGCCATTGATTCTTCAAAGATAAGAAAATTAGGTTGGGATCCTAAATATACAAAAGAAAATTTTGAAAAAGGATTAAAAGAAACAATAGATTGGTATTTGAATAATAAAGATTGGGTGATAGATATACAGAATAAAAAATCAGGGGAGATGAATGTTTTTAAACGATAAATTATTTATTATATTGTAGTGTCCAACGATCGTTGGACACTACATGATTTATATAATTAACGTTTTTGTATAAATTTGCACGTTATATAACGTGCATTTTTTTATTTTATTTTAATTTTAAATTAATTTTTATTATTTATAATAATATTTTAATTAAAATATATTATATTATGTCTAATTATTATAAATGGTTTAATTTAAAATCTAAAATAAATTTATTTAATAATGAAAATGTATTTTTTAAAGAAAGAGAAGTTTGGTATTGTTATTTAGGTTTAAATATAGAATTTGAAGAAGATGGAAAAGGTGATAGTTTTTTGAGGCCTGTTTTAATTTTAAGAAAATTTAATAAACATTTATTTGTAGGATTACCACTTACTACAAAAATTAAAAATAATCCTTTTTATCATAAAATTTATTATAATAAAAAAGAACAATGCGTTATTTTATCTCAAATAAGAAGTATTGATTCAAAAAGATTGATGGATAAAATTTTTATAGTTTCAAAAGAAGATTTTAAAGAAATTAAAAAACGCCTTATTTTTATATTAAAATAAGGCGTTTCATTTAATGGAATGGGAAAAACCCATTCACGAGCTCGAAAGCCATTGTATATTTTATATTTTATCAAAAATAAATTATGTGTCAAATTTTATTTTTAAAAATATAATATTATTTTATAATCACGTGGGAACGCGCCGTGG
>JAIPJN010000007.1 GCA_021734125.1 Patescibacteria group bacterium | reverse complement strand
AAAAGTGCAATTTATATATTGCACTTTTTTTGTTATAATAGAACTATATTAATTTTTATAAAAATATATGAAAAAATTAGGTACACTGTTTTTATCAAGTTTATTTGTTTTTTTATTTAGTTTTAATATTGTTTTAGCTTCTTCTACTGAACCTAATGCTTATGATAGTTTTATGAGTGGTATAAATTCTGTTGGTGAAGATTCTGGGCTTTCTGAAGCTTCTATTACTGAAGTTATTTTATCTGTTATACAAATATTAATAGGGATCACTGGAACAATTTTTCTTATTATAATAGTTTATTCAGGTATTAATTGGATGTTTGCTGCTGGAGATAAAGGGAAAATACAAAAATCGATAAATTTAATGAAAAATTCAGCTATAGGTTTAGCTATAGTAGCTTTTTCTTATACTATAGTTGAATTTATTATAAATAATTTAATGGCAATTTCTTCTTAGTATATATTTGTGTTAGCTTTTGTTATTGCTATTGCAAGAGCATCTGCTGAATCGTCTTGTTTCGGCTTAGTTTGCATGTTTAATATAATTTTTACCATTTCTTGTATTTGATCTTTACTAGCTCTTCCATAACCCGTAAGAGCTAATTTTATTTCTATTGGAGAAAATTCATATATTTTTAATTTGTTTTGAATTGCTGTTAATAATATAACTCCTCTTGCTTCTGCTACTTTTAATGCTGTTTTTGTATTTTTTGCAAAAAATAATTTTTCAATAGCCATATAATCTGGTTTATATTTTTTTATAATTTTATCTAATTCTTTGTTGTTTTTTTCTAATCTTACACAAAAATTATCTTTTTTAAAAGTTTCTATTAAACCATGATTTATATATTGAATTTTATTTCCTGTTTTTTGGATAATTCCATATCCAGTTCTTGCAAATCCTGGGTCTATTCCTATTATTATTTCTTTTTTTATCATTTTATTTTTAAATTTTATATATTTTTGCTAAACTTTATAAATAAAGTATATATTAATTTTAACATAATGTTTAATGTCTAAAAAAATATTAGTTGAAGTTTCTGCTAGACATATTCATATTTCTAGAAAAGATTTAGATATTTTGTTTGGTGAAGGTTTTTCTTTGACTAAAATAAAAGATTTATCTCAGTTAGGTGAATTTGCTGCAAAAGAAACTGTTAGTATAATTTCTAAAAATGGAAAAGTTATTGATAATGTTAGAATTTTAGGTCCAGAAAGAGAAAAAACTCAAGTTGAAATATCTTTAACTGATTCTTATTTTTTAAAAGAAAACGTTCCTTTAAAGCAATCTGGAGATTTATTGGATTCAGCTCCTGTAAAGTTATCTGGTCCAGAAGGGGAAGTATATCTTAATTCTGGAATGATTGTTGCTAAAAGACATTTTCATTGTACTAAAGAAACTGCTAAAGAATTAAATATAGAAGATAATTCTTATGTTATGGTTAAAATAGAAGGTGAAAGGGGGTTAATTTTTGATAATGTTTTAGTAAGAATTACTAATAATGCTGTAGATAGAATACATTTAGACACTGATGAGGGGAATGCTTGTGCTATAAAGGGAGATGTTTTTGGAGAAATTATTATTAATTAAAATAAAATGGAAATTTATTTTATTTTAGGGATTTTTGCATTACTTTTTATAACTTTAGTTATAGGACTTTTTGTTATTTTAAAAAAAATTGCTTTACTTAAAAAAAATAATGAAAAAGATTCTTCATTTTTAATGATACAAGAACAAATAAATTCTTTAAGAAATATTTTTGATAAAAAATTAGAGGATAATAATAAAAATATAAATACCCATTTAACTCAGTCTATAAATGCAATAAAAGATATTACTAAGCAAATGAATACTATTGAAGGAACTAATAAACAGATATTAAATCTTTCTTCTCAGATTGAAGGACTTGAAAATATTTTAAAAAATCCAAAACAAAGAGGAATTTTAGGTGAATATTTTTTAGAAAATTTATTAAAAAATGTTTTTCCTGAAGATCAATATAAAATGCAATATAAATTTAAAGATGGAACTTTAGTTGATGCTGTTATTTTTGTGGGTGAAAATATTATTCCTGTTGATTCTAAATTTTCACTTGAAAATTATAATAGATTTGCTTCAGAAAAAGATCAAAATCAGAAAAATATTTTAGAAAAAAATGTAAAAGAGGATCTTAAAAAAAGAATAGATGAAACTACAAAATATATAAAACCAGATGAAAATACTTTAGATTTTGCTTTTATGTTTATACCCTCTGAAGGTATTTATAATGACTTAATAGTTAATAAAATAGGAAATTTTAATACTAGAAATTTATTAGAATATGCTTTTGCTAAAAAAATAATTATAGTTTCTCCTACTTCTTTCTTTGCTTATTTACAAACAGTTCTTCAAGGTCTAAAAGCCTTAAAAATGGAAGAATCAGTTAAAAAAATACTGAAAAATATTGAAAAACTGTCAACTCATTTAAGTTCTTATGATGAATACATGAGAAAATTAGGTACTAATTTGGATACAACTGTTAATTCTTATAATAAAGCTTCACATGAGTTTAAAAAAATTGATAAAGATATCTATAAAGTTTCTGAAAAAGGAGGAAAGATAGAAAAAATTGAAATAAATAAAACTTCTTAAATATAAAAAAATGGAAAAATATAAATTAGTTTTGAATTGTGGTTCCTCTTCTCTAAAATTTGCTCTATATAAAAATAATGGCGATAAAATAATTTATGGAAATTTTGAAAAGATAGGAATTTCTGGTACTTTTGTTAAATATAAATATTTAAATAAAGTTAAAAAAATAGATTTTTCTAAAATAGAAAATCATATAGAAGCGCTTAAAACTTTTTTTGAATTAATTTCTGATTTTTCTATAAATATTTCTAATATAGATTCTATTGGACATAGAGTAGTTCATGGTGGTGGAGAATTTGAAAATAGTCTTATTTGTGATTCTTCTGTTATTTTAAAACTTGAAAAAACAAAATTATTAGCACCTCTTCATAATAAAATTCAAATAGATGTTGTTGAATATTGTTTTAATAATTTTAAAAACATTAAACAAGTTTTATGTTTTGATACTTCTTTTCATTCAAATATACCTGAAAAAGCTTATAGATATGCTATTCCTTATAATTTTTTTGATGAAAATAAGATAAGAAAATATGGTTTTCATGGATTATCTTATCAATATTCTTTGGAAAAATATTCACAAAAAACCGGAATCTCAAAAGATAAATTAAATTTAATTATTTGTCATTTGGGTAGTGGATCTAGTATTTGTGCTATAAAAAATGGAAAATCAATTGATACTTCTATGGGGCTTACTCCTCTTGATGGTCTTGTTATGGGGACAAGATCTGGAGATATTGACCCTGGAGTTTTAATACATTTAATGAATACTTTAAATTATTCTCCATCTGAGGTTGATGATATTTTAAATAAAAAATCTGGGCTTGCTGGAATTACAGGACTTTCTGATATAGATATGAGAGATATTTTATATCTTTCTGATTTTGAAGTTTCTGATTATGATGTTTCTAAAATTTCTGAAAAATTTAATTCTTATTCTAATGAAGATTTGTCTAAATTAAAAAACAGATGTAAACTTGCTATTGAAATTATGGTTTATAGAATAAAGAAATACATTGGGTCATATTTTGCTATTTTAGGTGAAGTTGATGCTTTAATATTTACTGCAGGAATAGGAGAGAGAAGTTCTGTTATAAGGAATTTAATTGTAAAAGATTTAAATATATTAAAGGAGGTTAATATTGATATTATTGAAGCTGATGAAGAGTATATTATTTTTGAAACTTTACTTAATATTTAATCTATAATTTTTTTATAGTTTTAATATTATTAATAATGGAAATGTTATAACCTGTGGATAACTTACCTTAAATTAATAAGCTTAATAATTTTTTATGAAAATGGAAATTATAAAAAATGATACTGATTTAGGTAATACAATCTTGAGAAAAAAATCTGAAGATATTTTAGATATTGATAAAAGTATAAAAAATTTGATAAAAAAAATGAAAAGTACTTTAAATAAATCCGGTGGTGTTGGTCTTGCTGCTCCTCAAGTTGGTATAAATAAAAATTTAATTTTAGTAAAACCTGAAAATAAAATATATGTTTTTATTAATCCTGTAATTACTTATTTTTCTTCTGAAAAAGATGTAGAGGAAGAAGGTTGCCTTAGCGTTCCTCATGTTTTTCTTAAAATAGATAGATCAAAAAGTATATCTTTACAATCAAAAGATGAAAAAGGTAATGATCTAGATTTAAATATTGAAGGTTATCTTGCTAGAATTATACAACACGAAGTTGACCATTTATTGGGTAAATTAATAGTTGATTATTAAATATGAAAATTATTAATGTAAAGAATGGTTTAAATACTTCTGATTTAAGCTCTATAATTTCTGTTTTGAGAAATAATGGGACTTTTATATTTCCTACAGAAACTTTATATGGAATTGGCTGTTCTATTTTAAATTCTAGTTCTATTTCTAAAATATATAATTTAAAAAATAGAAATGAAAAAAAAGCTTTTATAGTTTTGATATCAAAAAAAGAAGATGTTTATCCTTTAATTTCCAAAACAAATGAAGTTGCTGAAAAATTAATGAATAAATATTGGCCTGGACCTCTTTCTCTTGTTTTTAAGAAAAGTTTTTTAATTAGTCCTTTAATATCAAATTTAGATACTATTGCTATAAGACAAACTTCTTGTAAAATAATTTCTGATATTATAGATGAATTAGGTAGTCCTATTATTGCTCCTTCTGCTAATTTTGAAGGAGAAAATCCAGTTTCTGATTTTACTAAAATTAATAAAGATTTATTAAATCAAGTAGATATAGCAATAGATGCTGGGATCATAAAAAATAATTTACAACCATCTACAATAATTGATGTTTCTGATAGAAAATTAAAAATTTTAAGAAAAGGTGCTATTGACCTTTAATAAAAATTATTTTAATATTAGCATTAAGGAGGTAAAGTTTGGTAGAAAACTTTTTTTCAAAGGAGGCAAGGTCTAATAAAAAGAAGAAAACTATTTATTCTAACGACGTTTCTAGTTTTAGAATTGGAGGAGAATAAAAATTGGAATGTATTAGCATTAACTTTCTAATTTTATTCTTCAAACTTCCAAAAGCCACTTTCTATAAACATAATAAACTAAATTTGTGGCATGTAATTCTACATTTATCTTGTAGAATTAGGAGTTGTCGAATAAAATTTATTTAGTAAGCCCACTTTTAAATGTGGGCTATTTTTATTAAAATATGTTAAAATGGTGTTGTAATAATAAAAAGGTTTATGAAAATTGAAGATATATTATATAAATATTCTAATACACTTTCTCAAAAAGGTTTTACTTCTCCTAATTTAGATATCGAATTAATGCTTTGTTATTTTTTAAAAATAGATAAAGCTCAGCTTTTTATTCAACATGATAGAAATCTTGATAAAAAAGAGATGAAGGAATTTAACAAACTCTTTAAAAGAAGATTAAAGCATGAACCTATAGCTTATATAATAAAAGAAAAAGAATTTTATAATAGAAAATTTAAAGTTGAAAAAGGAGTTATGATTCCTAGACCTCTTACTGAAGAGCTTATAGAATTAATATTAGGAAGTGCAGGTAATTTATATAATAAAAGGATAAATATATTAGATATAGGTACTGGTTCAGGTTGTATTTTGGTTACTTTATGTAAAGAATTAAAAAAATGTTGTTCTACTGTTTCTATTAATCCTTATGCTGTTGATATATCTTCTTCTGCTTTAAATATAGCTAAATATAATTTTGAAAAGTTTGGGTTAGGAAATGTAAAAATTAAAAGGGGAAATTTACCAACTTTTGGAATTACTAAATTTGATATTATAGTTGCTAATCTTCCTTATATAAAAAAAGGTAGTTTAGATTTTAATGATGATTCTGTTTTAGATTTAAAATATGAACCTAATTTTGCTTTATATGCTTCTTATGATGGTTTTTCGATAATAAAAAAAGCTATAAAAAAATATTTACCTAAATTAAAAAAATCAGGAACACTATTTTTAGAAGTTGGTAAAGGGCATTATGATAAAATTCAAGAGTTATTTGGAAAAAAATATGAAATTAAATCTTTTTTTGATGGTAGAATTATAATGATAAGAAAAGAAAAAGAAGAATAATTTTTATTTTAATCTTGCAGAATAGTTATTTTGATGCTAATATACTTGCAATTGTATTTTTTATTTTAATTAATTAATTAGATATTTTTATGTCTTTTAAAATTCCTTCATTGGATGAAATGCTCAAGTCAGGTGTACATTTTGGGCATGTTGTGTCTAAATGGCATCCTAAAGCGGAAAGCTATATATACACAATCAAGAATAACGTACATATAATAAATTTAGAAAAGACTCAAGAATCTTTAGAGTCTAGTTTTAAAAAGATAGATGAGGTTGTAAAATCAGGTAAAAAAGTTCTTTTTGTTGGAACAAGAAAGCAATCTAGAGAACTTGTAAAAAAATATTCAGAAGTTTGTGATATGCCATATGTAAATCTTAGATGGATTGGTGGAATGTTTACTAATTTTAAAACTGTTTTAAATTCTATAAAAAAATTAAATAAATTAGAAGAAGAAAAAGAAACTACTAATTTTTCTAAATATACAAAAAAAGAATCTATAGTTTTAACTAGAGAAATTACAAAAATGAATAAATTAATTGGTGGTATTAAGGGTATGAAAGAACTTCCTGGTGCTGTATTTTTGGTTTCTGTAAAAAATCAAAAAACTGCTGTTTTAGAATCTAAATTAAAAAATATACCTATTATAGGTATTTGTGATACTAATACTAATCCTACTCCTGTAGATTATCCTATTCCTGCAAATGATGAAGCTGTTTCTTCAATAGAATTAATACTTGATGTTGTCTCAAAACAAATAAATGAATCAAAAAAAGAATTAAAAGAAAATAAAGAAAAAAAAGATAAAGAAAAAAAAGATTCTGAAAAAGAATAAAAATATTTTATAAACAATAAATAAAATTTTTATGTCTATTGAACTTATTAAAAAATTAAGAGATATTACTGGAGCTGGAATGATGGATTGCAAAAAAGCATTATCTGAATCAAATAATAATTTTGAAGATGCTGTTACTTTTTTAAGAAAAAAAGGGCAACAAATTGCTGGTAAAAGAGCTGATAAAGAAACTAAAGAAGGACAGATTGCTTCTTTTATTTCAGAAGATGGAAAAATAGGATCTATAGTAGAAATAAATTGTGAAACTGATTTTGTAGGAAAAAACGAAGAATTTGTAAAGTTTTCTAATATTCTTGCAGAAACTATTTGTAAAAATGCTGTTTCTTCTGTAGAAGAACTTATGGAAGCTGAATTTTCTGGAAATAAAATAAAATCATTATATGATGATTTAGTTTTAAAATTTAAAGAAAAAATTGAAATCAAAAGATTTGATAGAAAAGAATCAGAAAATGGAATTATTGGTTCATATGTTCATTTTGATGGTTCTGCTGGTTCTATTTGTGAAATAAGTAATGTTTCTGATATTACTAAAATGAAAAATGTTGCAAATGATGTTGCTATGCATACAGTTGCTATGAAACCTTCATATTTAAAAGTAGAAGATATTCCTGCTTCTGTTATAGAAGAGGAAAAAGAAGTTTTATCTTCTCAACCTGATATGGCTTCTAAGCCAAAAGAAATTGTTGAAAAAATAATGGAAGGAAGAATAAATAAATTTTATTCTGAAAATTGTTTAATAAAACAAGCTTTTGTAAAAGATGATAGTAAAATTATAGAAAATCTTGTTTCTTCTTTTGAAAAAGACGCTTTTGTTTCATATTTTAAATTTTATGAAATTGGTGCTTAAATGTTTTTGTAAAAATATCTTAATATAAAAATTAAAGGGCGAACAATGTTCGTTCTTTATTTTTTTAAAAGAGGGTGTTTTTTTGTTTATTAAAATGTTATAATATATTTATAATAAAAAGGTTTATATAATATATTATGTCTTATTCTAGCATAAATAGACTTAAAAACTTAAAAGGTAAAAATTCTTTGGTTTTTTGTGATTTTGGTGTTAATTTTAGGTCTGATAAAAAATCTACAAAAATTGATAACGATACTAAATATAGAAAACATCTTGAAACTATAGAAAAATTATCTTTTTTAGGTTCTAAAATTATAATTGCACCAAGTTCAGATTCTGAAATTGGGTTGATAACTAGAAATTTTGAAAAATTATTAAAATTAAATCCAAAATTTAATTCCCAAGTTATTTTTTATGACAATCCTGATATAAGAAAAATTCTTGAAGTTATTGATATTATGAAAGATGGTGATGTTTTGATTCTAAAAAATCTTAATTCTTATATAAGTAGAACTTTAAGTAAAAATGATTTATCTAAATTTTTAAGATCTTTTATTTCTATTTCAGTTTTTGATGACTTTTCTAGTTTATATTCAGATGATAAGCTTTATTTATCTTTACTTAAAAACACAAAAAATTATATAGGTTATAGTTTTGAAGAAGATTTTGATAATTTAGATAAAATATATAAAACTGGGAATAAAAATAAAATTGCTTTAGTTTCTGGTTTATATGAAGAAAATCGTATTTTATTTATTGAAAATTTATTAAAAAAAGATTATAGGGTTCTTTTAGGAGGAGAAATAGCTCTTGCTTTTATAAAAGTTTCTGGTTTTAGAGTTGGGATTACAGAATTTTCTAAAATTGATAGAGAAAAAATAAATAATTTAATTAAAAAATATGATAAAAAAATAATTTTTCCTGTAGATTTAGTTGTTTCTGATAATAAAACAAAAGAAAAAAATGTAGTTAGAAAAAAAATAGAAGATATAGGTAAAACGGGTTATGTTTGTGATGTTGGTCCTGAAACTATAAAAATATATACCTCTTTTTTCAGATGTGGAGAGATTATTTTATGGTCTGGGCTTTTAGGTTTTACTGAAAATGCTAGATTTACTAATGGAAGTAAGATGATTATGGATGTTTTTGTAAATAGATCTAAAACCTCAGTTTTTGGAGCTTCTATAGGTAATAGAACATGTGATTTTATTTTAAAAAATGGTTTCTCAGATGATATAGATTATCTTTTTTATGATAGAAAGGTAGTCTTTAATTATTTTTCAACTCCTAAAAGTAAAATATCTAAACTTCTATAACTAATAATTTATATATTATATGTTATAATGGAATTCTGAATATTTTTTAGTAATTTTTTTGATGAACATAAAATGGGAATATAAAAAAAATAAAAAAGTTGATTTTTCTCCTGAAGATCTAGGGATTTCCAAAACTCTTTTTGATATTTTAATTAGAAAAAAATTATATACAAAAGGAGAAATGGAATCTTTTTTAAATCCTTCTTATGAAAGAGACATTATAGATCCTTATAAATTTAATTCCATTAAATTAGCTATTGATAGAATAAAAAAAGCAGTTTCTAAAAAAGAAAAAATTTGTATTTATGGTGATTATGATGCTGATGGAGTTACTTCTTGTTTTTTGCTTTATAATTTTATTAGAAAAATAAAAGGTAATGTTATTCATTATATTCCAAATAGAGAGACTGAAGGTTATGGACTTAATAAAGA
The DNA here is from genome assembly GCA_021734125.1 of Patescibacteria group bacterium. GTDB lineage: Bacteria > Patescibacteriota > Patescibacteriia > JAGPKW01 > JAGPKW01 > JAIPGT01. The sequence continues at coordinate 23,126 of JAIPJN010000007.1, read as the reverse complement.
TGCATTAAACAATTATATAAAAAATAATAATGTTTCACTTATAATTACAGTAGATACTGGAATTGTAAATTGTGATTGTGTTAGTTATTCAAAAGATTTAGGAATTGATGTTATTATTACAGATCATCATGTAGAAGATCCAAAAAGAACACCAAAATGTGCAATTGCTATAATTGATCCTAAAATGAAAAATTCTAATTATCCTTTTTCTGAATTATCAGGTTGTGGAGTTGCTTTTAAATTATGTCAAGCTATAGCCTTGTCTTACAAAGATAAGAAGAAAAAAGATGATCTTTCTGCTTGGTTAAAATGGAATTTAGATTTAGTTGCTATTTCTATAGTGACTGATATTATGCCTGTAGTATCTGAAAATAGAGCTTTTTTAAAGTATGGACTTTTAGTTTTAAATAAAACAAGAAATGCAGGTTTAAAAGAGCTTATAAAAACTACTATAAAGAAAGATAATATAACTTCTTCGGATATTGGTTTTGTTATTGGTCCTAGGCTTAATGCAGCTGGTAGAATGGACCATGCTAATACTGCTTTTTATTTATTAAAAGAAAAAGATAAAGAATCTATATCTTCTTATGTTAGAAGTTTATCTAGACTAAATACTAATAGACAAAAAGTTGTTTCTTCTTTCTTTTCAAAATTTATTTCTGAAAATAAAGAAATGAAATCTATTGTTATTATAAGGGCCGATGACTTATCTGTTGGTCTTGTTGGTCTTGCTGCTTCTAAAATTAAAGAATATTATAATTTACCTTGTTTTGTATTTACTTTTACAGACGGATTATTAGTTGGTTCTGGTAGAAGTCTTGATGGTTATGATATTACAGAAGCTTTAAAAAAGAATGAAAAGTATTTACTTAAATATGGTGGTCACAAAATGGCTTGTGGGTGTTCTTTAGAAGAAAAAAATTATGAAGATTTTAGAAATTCTGTTATTTCTGATTTTAATAAATTTAATACTCCTGATTCTATTTTTAAAAAAATTAGTATTGATCTTGATATAAAATTGTCTAATATTAATAGGAATTTATTAGAAGACATTTCTAAATTAGAGCCTTTTGGAAAAGATAATGAAAAACCAATTTTTTCTTCAAAAAAACTTAAAGTAACTGACACTAAAATTTTTGGTAAAACTTTTGATCATTTTAAATTTACGGTTTCTCAGGATAATAATTATTTTAATGTTATAGCTTTTTCTAAAGCTTCACTTTCTTCAGATATTTCAATAGGAGATGAAATAGATTTAGTTTATGAAATAGAAGAAAATATTTGGAGAGGGGTTTCTGAAATTAGATTAAAATTTATTGATTATAAAAAATTAAATTAGAAAAATATGGCTAAATATATAATTCATACAGACGGAGGTTCAAGAGGAAATCCTGGGCATTCAGGAATAGGGATTGTTATTGAAAAAAAACTTCCTAATAGCGAACTTGAATTAATAGAAGAACATGATGAATATATTGGAATTACTACTAATAATCAAGCAGAATATCAAGCTATTTTATGGGCTTTAAAAAGAGCTGCTGAACTTGGGTTGAAAGTGGTTGATTGTTATTTAGATTCCCAGTTGATTGTTAGGCAATTAAATGGTGAATATAAAGTTAAAAATAGTGATTTAAAATTAATTTATAAAGAAATACTTGAAATTTTGCCTAATTTTGATAGTATATCCTTTCAAGATGTTAGAAGAGAATTTAATACTAGAGCTGATGAACTTGCTAACATCGCTATGGATAAAGTTTTAGATTTATAATTTATGACAAAAGAAGTTAAAGAAAATTCATCTAAATTTAGTTCTAATTTTAATAGAATATGTTTTTTTGCTTATTTTTATGCAAAAAATAATGGAAGGGAATATATAGTTCCTTTAGATCTTTTTATTTCTTTAATTTTAACGAAAGATACTTTAGCAAATAGTATATTAAAAAATTTTAATATAAACGAAAAGACTTTAAATATTGAAAATATTAAAATTCCTACTGTTTCTAAATTTCTTTTAGATAAAAAATATTTTAGCATGGAAGCAAGAAATATACTTGATAATTCTATTTTAATTGCTACTTGCTATGAACATTATTATGTAGGAACTGAACATTTACTTTATTCTATATTAAAAAGTAAAGATAAAGAATTAAAAAGTTTTTTTGGAAAAAATAATATAAAGCATAATGAAATATCAAAAAATTTAATTGGAGTTTTTAAAAGTGTTTCAAATTTTTTAGAAACTTCTGATGTTGAAATGCAAGATTATTATAAAAGGGAAACTAATACTATAGATTATTTTTCATTAGATTTAACTGACCCAGAAGTTCAAAAGGATATAGATCCTGTTATTAATAGAGATAAAGAAATAGAAAGGTTAATATATATTTTATCTAGGAGATATAAAAATAATCCAATTTTACTAGGCGAGGCTGGAGTTGGTAAAACTGCTATTGTTGAAGGTCTTGCTAAAAAAATTATGCAAGGAGACATTCCTGATGTACTTTTTGGTACCAGAATACTTTCTCTAGATATAAATTCTATGATAGCTGGAGCTTCTTTTAGGGGTGAATTTGAAAATAGATTAAAAGATATAATTGATGAAGCCAGTGATTCTTCTGTTATACTTTTTATAGATGAAATTCATTCTATAGTAGGATCTGGAGCTAATTCTGGGAATCAAGATACTGCTAATATATTAAAACCAGCCTTATCTAAAGGAAATGTAAGGTTTATAGGTGCTACTACATATGATGAATATAGACAATTTATAGAAAAAGATTCTGCCTTAGAAAGAAGATTTCAACCTGTTTTTATTAATGAACCCACTGAAAAAGAAACTTTAGAATTAGTTAAAAATTTAAAAAATTATTATGAATCTTTTCATAATGTTAAAATTTCAGATGACGCTTTAAAAGCTTCTGTTAATTTATCTGCTAGATATATTAATAATAAAAATTTTCCAGATAAAGCGCTAGATTTATTGGATGAAGCTTCTTCTAGGGTGAGAATAAAAAATTCTAAAAAATCTATAAATAGGGAAATTGCTACATTATATAAAAACCTTGATGATTTAAGAGATAAGAGGGCTTTTTATATAGATAATGAAGATTTTAATAAAGTTTTAGAAATAAAGTATGAAGAAGATTCTGTAAAAACTAAAATAAATTCTTTAACTAAATCTTCTAAGTCTAAAAAAATATTAGGTGAAGTTAAACTTGAAGATGTAGCAGAAATAGTTTCTAGTATTTCTGGTGTTCCTATTGAAAATATACTTCTTATGGATTTTGGAACCAGAATAAAATTATTAGAAAAAGATTTAAAATCTAATATAATAGGTCAAGAAAAAGTTATAAATGATGTTGTATTGGGTATAAAAAGGGGTATAGTTGGTATTAATAATAAAAATAAACCATTATCTTCTTTTTTATTTGTTGGTCCTTCTGGTTCTGGAAAAACTGAAACAGCTAAAATACTTGCTAAAAGTTTTTTTGGTAAAGATGATAGCCTTGTGAGGTTTGATATGAGTGAATATTCGGAGGCAATAGGAATAACTTCTTTGATTGGAGCTCCTGCTGGTTATGTTGGATTTAGAGAAGGTGGAAAGCTTACTGATTCTGTAAAAAGGAATCCATATAGTGTTGTTTTATTTGATGAAATTGAAAAAGCACATCCAAAAATTCTTAATTTATTATTACAAGTTTTAGATGATGGTTATATAATTGATGCTTTAGGTAAAAAAATTAGTTTTAAAAATAATATTATAATAATGACTTCAAGTTTAGGAATAGATGAAGTTTCAGAAACTACTGATATTGGTTTTCCTGTTTTAGATGAAGAAAAAAATAAAAAAGATAAAAAAATTGAATTGATTAATGATTTATCAAAAGATTATTTTTCTCCAGAATTTTTAAATAGAATTGATAAAATATCTATTTTTAACGAACTTTCTTCTTCTGAGATTAAAAATATTGTTAAATTAAATTTAGAAAAATTAAAAAATAAAATATATAAAGAAAAAAATATTACTGTTAATTATAGTGTAAAGGTTGTTGATTTTTTAACAAAAGAATCTTTGAAATTAAATAAAGGCGGTAGATCTGTATTAGTTGTTATATCTGATTATGTTGAGGATGTTATAGTAAATTCTATTATTTCTGATTCTTCGAAAAAAGAGCTAAATATTCGTGTTAATAATAAAAAATTGAAAATTTATTAGAAATTTATTCTTTTTTAATATTATATTAACTTACTTTAGTCATTATATATTTAATGACTAAATTTTTTTATAAAATAAAATATTTTTTATTAGATACCTTCTTTCCAAATAAGTGTATAAATTGTGGAAAAACTTGTGATTTTTTATGTAAAAATTGTTTAAATCTTATTCATAAAGTAAGTTTGAATGAATGTTTATTTTGTAAAAATAAATGTAATTTTGGAATATGTAAAAAATGTTCTTTAAATAAACATTTTGATGGTATTTTTTGTCTTTTTAATTATAGAGATGTAAAAAATCTTTTAAAAGATATGAAATATAATGGATTTTATGATATATGTAGATTTTTTGGAGAAATTTTAGGTGATTTTTATGTAGAAAATAATATAAATTCCTATTTTAAAAATTATAAAATATTATTAGTCCCTGTTCCTATGCACAAGAAAAGATTAAAAAAAAGAGGTTATAATCAAACTCTTAAAATTTCAGAAGCTTTTTCTTATAAAACAAAAATTAATATTTATGATAAAATACTTTTTAGAACAAGAAACACAATAAAACAAGCAACTCTTTCTGAAAAAGAAAGAAGGAAAAATTTAAAGGGTGTTTTTGGCTGTAATTTAGAAAAAATATCTAATTTAGATATAGAAAATTCTGTTGTTTTATTATTAGATGATGTTATAACTACTGGAAGTACATTATCTGAATGTTCAATATGCCTTAGAAAATATGGTTTTAAAAAAGTATATGTTATAGCAATTGCTAAAGCTTAATTTATGAAAATTTATAAAAACATTTTAATTTATTTAATAGTAATTATAATATATATATTATTTTTAATTTTTTTTGATTGGAAAATTCAAGATTTAAAAAAATATGATTTTTCAGAAGTTCCTAAAAAAGATATTGTTATAGTTTTTGGAGCTGGTATAAAATCTGATGGTTCTCCTTCTGATGTTCTTGCTGATAGAGTAAAAGTTGCTTCTGAATTGTATCTTAATGGAAAGGCTAAAAAAATACTTATGTCTGGAGATAATTCTACAAAATATCATGATGAATCTACAGCTATGAAGAAATATGCTAAAGAGCTTGGGGTTCCAGAAAAAGATATAGTTCTTGATTTTGCAGGATTTAATACTTATAGTACTTGTGTCAGAGCTGATAAAATTTTTAGTGTAAATAATGCTATTTTAGTTACCCAAGATTATCATCTAAATAGGGCTCTTTATTTATGTAACAAAGTAGGTGTTAATTCTGTTGGTGTTAATGCTGATCTAAGAAAATATATTTTACAGTTTAAATTTAGTTTTAGAGAGATTTTTGCTTTTATTGATTCTTGGTTTAATATTAACTTTATTAAAAGAGATGTTGTTTTAGGAGATCCTATAAAAATATATTATAATTAAATTATGTTTTTAGTAAATTTTTTCTTACTTATTTTGCCATTTATAAATATTATATATTTATATCTGATAGCAAATAATCCTGCTTCTTTATTTTTTTATTCCTATTTTTTTATAGGTTTTTATTTTCTTTTATTTTTCGCTTTCTTTTTAAAGTATAAAAAGAAAGAAATTATAGGAAGTGTAATAATGTATTATTTTTTTGTTATCTTTTCTTCTTTATTTTTTATTTTTATAAAAAATCCTGAAATTAGAAATTTTTATTATCCATTAACTTATTTAATAGGGCTTTTTTCTCTTTTACATATAAAAAATATTTATTTTAATACAAGAGAAAATTATTTTTTAGATCAAATAAACTATTACTTATTTATAATTTCTTTGTTCTTTTCATCTTCTGTATTATTTTATTTATTAATTTTTTTATCTTGGAATTTATTTCTAGTTTTGTTTTTAATATCATTTTTTGTTTTTTCTTATACTTTTTTATATTTTTATTATGTATTAAAAGTAAAAAAAGGAATATTAAAATTTTCTTTATTTATAACAATAATATCCTTTGAAACTTTTTTAGTATTATCTTTTTTACCTTATGTAGTTCCTGTTTTATCTTTAATATATACATTATTTATATTTTTTGTTTTTAATTTGTTTATTTCTGAGATTTCTGATAGATTTTCATCAAAAGATTTAAAAAAATTATTTTATATTTCCTTTATAATTATTATTATTTCACTTTTTTTAGTTAAAAGACTTTAAAAATAACATTATGAATAGTAAGTTTTTAAATATTTTTATTATAATAACTTTAAGTATTATTTCTGGTATTTTTGGTTCTATTATTATTTTAAGTTCAGATTTTTCTAAATCTTTAGTATTTTCTGATGATTCTTTTTATAGCTCAGTTGTTATAGAAAAAACTGAAGAATATAACATTAATGAAAATGTTGCTTTAAAAGACAATATTTTAAACACAAAAGAATATATGGTTTATATTGCTAATAAAAATGCTGATGATTTATATAAAAAAGATAGTATAGAAACTTCTGGTTTTTTTGTAACAAACAGTGGTTGGGCTGTTGTTTCTTCTGAATTTATTAGTACTTTAAAGGTTAAAGAAGGTTTTAGTTTTAATGATTATATATTTGATAATTATGTTGTTATAGACAATGATAGTAATATATATTCTATAACAGACTCTATAATCACAAATTATGGAATTACTTTTATTAAAATAGAAAAAAATGTAAAAAATATAATAGATATTGCCAGTGATTCTGATTTATATATTGGGTCAAAAGTATTTAGTTTTGATAAATATGGTGAATTTGATACTTCTTATATAAAAAACAAAAAAGGTGATATTTTGAAATTTAGTTCTATATTAAATTCAGATGAAAAACTTTTATGGTTTTTTGATTTATCAAATAAATTAGTTGGTTTTTATAATTTAGATAATTTTGTTAGTGCTGAAAATTTAAGATATTTTTTAAATAAAATAAAAGATGATATTGATAATATAACTTTTAATAATATTAAAATTAAATATATAAATTTAAATTCTGATTTATATGGATATAATAAAGAAAATTATAATTTAGGTTTTTTAGTTGAAGAAGTTTTAGATGAAGATCTGCCTTTTGAAAAATTTGATATAATTACGGAAATTAATAATTATAAAGTTTATAATTCTCTTGAATTTATGTTAAAATCATTAAATAATGATTCTTATGAGTTTAAAGTTTTAAGAGGGGGAGAAGAATTAATTTTAGAAGTTAAAAATTAAGTCTATGCTTGATATAAAAAAACAAGAAAAAGAAATATTAAATTTTTGGAATGAAAATGATATTTTTAAAAAAAGTTTAGAGAAAAATTCTAAAAATAATGATTTTAGGTTTTATGATGGTCCTCCTTTTGCTACGGGGCTGCCTCATTATGGTCATATAGTTGCTTCTTGTATAAAAGATGTTGTTCCTAGATATAAAACAATGAAAGGTTATTATGTTGAAAGGAAATGGGGCTGGGATTGTCATGGACTTCCTGTTGAAAATTTAATTGAAAAAGAACTAGGTTTTAAAACTAAAAAAGATATAGAGGATTATGGTGTAGGTAAATTTAATGAATTTTGTAGAAGCTCTGTTATGAGATATGCAGATTCTTGGAGAGAATTTATACCTAGAGTTGGTAGATGGGTTGATATGGATAATGATTATAAAACAATGGATGCTAGTTATATGGAATCTGTTTGGTGGGTTTTTTCTGAGCTTTGGAAGAAGGATCTTGTATATGAAGGGCATAAACCTATGCATATTTGTCCTAGATGTGAAACTGCTCTTTCTAATTTTGAAGTTACTCAGGGATATAAAGATTTAAAAGATTTAACTTGCATTGTTTCTTTTAAATTGAAAAATAAAGAAAATACTTATGTTTTAAGTTGGACAACTACTCCTTGGACTCTTCCTGGTAATGTTGCACTTGCTGTTTCTTCTGATATTTCTTATTCATTAGTTAATTTTGAAAATAAAAATTATATTATAGCTTCAGATTTAATTGAAAATGTTTTTGAAAATAAAGAATATAAAATCATTGAAAATATTAATATTAATGATTTTATAGGGCAAGAATATGAACCTTTATTTGATTATTTTTATAATGATAAAGATATAAAAAATATTGAAAATGGTTGGAAAATATATGATGCCGATTTTGTTACAACAGAAGAAGGAACGGGAATTGTTCATATAGCTTGTGCTTTTGGAGAAGATGATATGGTTTTAGGAAAAAAGGAAAAATTACCTTTTATACAGCATGTAACAACTGATGGAAAATTTACTTCTGCTGTTTCTGATTTTTCTGGAATGACTATAAAAACTAAAGAAGATAATATTTCTTGTGATTTAGAAATTGTTAAATTTTTAGATAAAGCAGGATCTCTTTTTTCAAAAAAGAACCATATTCATAGTTATCCTTGTTGTTGGAGATGTGATACACCTCTTTTAAATTATGCTACTTCATCTTGGTTTGTTAATGTTCCTAAAATTAAAGAAAATTTAATAAATAATAATCAAAATGTTAATTGGGTGCCTTCTCATATAAAAAATGGTAGATTTGGAAAATGGCTAGAAGATGTTAGGGATTGGGCTGTTTCTAGATCTAGATTTTGGGGTTGCCCTTTACCTGTTTGGAGATGTGATAATCCAGATTGTAAACATGTAGAAGTTATTTCTTCTGTTTCTGATATTTATGAAAAAACAAAAGATCAGAATCTTTTAACTAAAGTTATTTTATTAAGACATGGCAGAACTAATTATAATGAAAAGCATTTTGCAGATCATGAAGATAAATCTGTTTTAAATAAAGAGGGATTAGAACACAGACATTCTTTACCGAATATTTTAAAAGATATAAAAGTAGACGCTATATTTTCTTCACCACTTTCTAGATGTACAGAAACTGTTTCTAAATTAGCAGAATCTAAAAATTTAGAAATAAATACTCGAGATAATTTTAGAGAATTTAATCATGGAACTTTTCAAGATAAATTTTTTGATTGTAAAAGAGTAAAATGGAATGACGAAAAATTTGGAGGAGGGGAGAGTGTTTTGGATGTTTATGATAGAGTTTCAAAAGAATTTGAAAAAATATTATCAGAAAATAAAGGTAAAACTATTGTTATTTGTAGTCATGCGGATCCTTTAGTTCTTATGAGAAAATATTTATCCGATTTTGATTACAATAGACAAAAATATAATTTTCACCAGAAAAACACTGATATTGTAACTTTATATGTTGATAATAGAACTGGAAAAGAATTTGATTTACATAAACATTTTGTTGATGATATTCATTTTACTTGTCCAAAATGCAATTCTAAAATGTCTAGAATCCCAGAGGTTTTTGATTGTTGGTTTGAAAGTGGTTCTATGCCTTATTCTCAAGAATCAACAAATGAAAAAACTCTTTTGCCAGTAGATTTTGTAGCAGAAGGTCAAGATCAAACTAGAGGATGGTTTTATACTTTAATGGTTTTAGCAACTTCAATTTTTAATAAAGAAGCTTTTTCAAATGTTATAGTAAATGGAATAGTTTTAGCAGAAGATGGGTCAAAAATGAGTAAATCTAAACAGAATTATCCTGATCCTAATTTGGTTTTAGATAAATTTGGAGCAGATGCTGTTCGTTATTATTTAATGTCTTCTCCTGTTGTTAAATCTTCTGATTTTGCTTTTTCTGAAAGTGGGGTTTTAGAAGTTACTAAAAAAATTGTATTTAAAATTTTTAATGTTTTAGATTTTTATAAAATAGCAAAAGAAGGTTTAGATATTGATATAAAAAATTTACCAGAAACTAGTAATAATTCTGATTTATGGATTATTTCTTCTCTAAATCAATTTATAAAAGATTCAACTTATGGTTATGAAAATTATTTATTAGATGACGCAACTAGGCCTATAATGAAATTTGTATCAGATTTATCAAATTGGTATTTAAGACAAAATAGATTAAGATTTAAATCTTCTGATTTAGAGGAAAGGAAAAAATCGCTTAGCGTTTTAGGGTATGTTTTATTAGAATTTTCAAAAATAATAGCTCCTATTATGCCTTTTTCTGCAGAAAAATTATATAAAGAGTTAGAATCAGGTTATTTTGAATCTGTTCATTTAGAGTCTTGGCCTAATTATTCTGAGAAAAATATAGATAATAAATTAATTTCTGAAATTTCTTTTATTAGAAATATAGTTTCTTTAGGTTTGTCTTTAAGAAAAAGTTCTAATATTCCAGTAAAAAATCCTCTTAATTCAATATCTATAGTTGCATCCCCTTTGCAATCAGAAATTATAAATAATAATGAAGATGTTATTAAATCTGAACTTAATATAAAAGAAATTAATAAAGTTTCTTCTGCATCTTCTATTTCAAAAATGATAGTTAGTCCAAATGCTAGAGTTTTAGGTCCTAAATTTGGAAAAGAAGTTCAAGAAATTATTAAAGAAGCTAAAAATGGAAATTTTGAATTAAAAGATAATATTATAGTTGTTGCGAAAAAATGGGAAATAGATTCTTCTGATTGTGAAATAAGATTTATTTCTAATTCTTCTTCTTCTGTTGCATCAGATCATGGTATTGTTATGAGTCTTGATATAAATATAGATGAAAATTTAGAAAAAGAATCTATGGCTAGGGAATTTGTGAGTTTAGTAAATAAAAAAAGAGCTGAAAATAAATTATCTTTATCTGACAAGATTTTTGTAAAATTTAATGTTAATGATCCAAAATTAAAAGATGCTATTTTAGAAAATGAAAATTATATTTTAGAAAATGTTATAGCTACTGAAATTAAATATAATGAGAATTTGAAAGAGAATTCTTTTAAAATAAGAGATTATGATATTTATTTAGAAATAAATAAAATATAAATGATTGATTATCATTGCAATTTTTTCTTACTTTCTTCATATGATTTTTCTGATTTTGATAAAATTATAAATATATATACTGATAATTTTGGTAAGAAAGTAATAAGATTAAAAGGTGCTTATAAATCTCAATCTAAATTAAATTCACATATGCAATTTTTTTCTTTAATTGAGGCGGATATTGCATCTGGGAAAAATTATGATTACATTTGTAATGTGTATCTTTTTAAGAGATTTAATTTAGAAAATAATTTAAAGAAAAATATTTGTTTTTCTTTTGCTTTAGAGGTTTTGAATTCACTTACTTTTTATGATTTAAAAGAAAAATCTTTGTATGATTTAGTCGTTTCTTATTTTGAATTTATAGATAAGTTAAATTTAAAAAATGAACCTTTTATTGATTTTAAAAAAGATAAAAAATTAATTGAATTTATTAATTTATTTTTTATAAAATTAACACAGATTTTAGGTATTTCTAAAAATAAAAAAATTTATTTTAGTAAAGAAGGTTTTTTTAAAAATATTTCTTTTTATACAGAAAATGATATTATAGTGAATAAATTTTTTAAATAGGGTATAATTATATTAGAATTTTAAGTTTTAAAAATGAGTTTAGAAAACAATCAACAAAATTTAGAAGATGAAAGTTTGAGTGATTCTAATAATGAAGAGAATAAGACAGATAATAAAGATAATGATAAAGAAAAAAAACTAAATGATATTTTAAAAGATAATATCATAGATAATGAATTAAACAAACCTAAATTTGTTTATAAAAATAATTCTAATTTTTTTCAAAAAATTGTTCCAGCTTTGTTATTAATTTTTATTGCTGTTTTTGTGTTTTTTGTTGGTAAGTCCGTTTATAATTCTTTATTTTTAAATATTAATCAAGATTATTATAGTAGTTTAACTATTGATGTTGGGAGTGAACTTGATATAGAAGAAGATGGAAGTATAAAATATTTTATTACTTTTGAAAATACTGAAAAATTTGAAGTAACTGATGCAGAAATAATGATGAGATTTCCTGAGGAATTTGAGTATCATAATTCTACAGTACCTCCTTCTGATATTAATTCTAGGTATGCAAAATGGATTGTAAAAAATATAAAACCTGAAGATTCTATGAAAATAGAAGTTGATGGTTCAATTTTTGGAAGAATTGGAGATGAAACTATAACTTCTGTTACTATGAATTATCAATTAGATAAAATTTCATCAAATTTTTATACTGCTAGTTCTTATACTTCTGTTGTAAATAATTCTTTATATGATATTACTCTCGAAAAGCCTGATGTCATTTATCCAAATAAAGATTTTGAATATAAAATAAAAATAAAAAACAATCAAATTAATCCAATTTATAATTTAAAATTAGTTTTTGATTATCCTAGTGAATTTATTATAAAAGATTATAATATTAAACCTATACAAGAATATTCTGGTGAACAATCAACTTGGTTTTTTGATTTTATAGAAGAAAAGAAAGATGATTTAGAAAGTTTTGAAGAAGAAATTATTATAACTGGATATTTTGAAAGTGCTAATATAGAAAAAGGATTTAATGTTCAGTCTGGAATTATAGATGATTCTTCTAATAAACTATCTACTTTTAGTGTTTTGAATGAAGAAACTGATTCTATAAATGTTTCTCAAGTTGGTGTAAAATTTTTGTTAGATGCAAGTTCTAATATTCAAAATTTACCAAAATTTGGAGAATCTATAATATCAGATTTGAATAATGTTCATAATTTTAATTTAAGTTATGAAAAACAATCTTCTGATATTGATATAAAAGATGTTGAAATAGTTTTAGAATTTAGAGGTGATGATATTTTAAATGTTCCTGATATGAATTTTAGTGTTGAACCTGATTTTGAAAATTTTATTGATGAAGAAACTGGAGATACCGTAAATCTTTTTAAATGGACAAAGAATGAAATAGAATCTTTTACTGATTTTTCTTCTTCTTCAAATCTAAATGTCGTTTTTGGCTTTAAAAATGTTGAAAATTTAAGTGATTTATCACTTCTTTGTAATACTTATATAACAGGAATAATTGAAGGAACAACAGATAGAATTAAGCTTTCTTCTAATAATTATAGTTTTAATATTTTAATAAAATCTGATACTAATGTTGATTATAAAACGGCTTATTATGATGAATCTGGAAATCAAGTTGGGTATGGGCCTGTTCCTCCTAAAGTTGGTGAAGAAACTAAATATAGATTAAAGTTTGATGTTTCTAATTATGTAAATAATATATCTGGAGTTTATATGAAAACAAAAATTCCAAGTAATGTTTTTTGGAATGATATTTATAGTACAAATTTAGATAATAAGATTGTGTATAATGAAAATACAAGAGAACTCGTTTGGACTATTGGAAATATTTCTTCTGATTCTTCTGATAATTTCTTATACTTTTTTGTGAGTGTTACTCCAGAAGAGGATGAAATTGGAAATAATATAGATTTGACTTCTGACATAACTTTTTATTATACTGATGATTTTATTAATAAAGAATATGTTGTTAATTTAAATCCGCTTACTACATATATGGAAAATGAGTTTGATGATAATATAGGTAAAGTTGTTAATTAGTAAAATATGTCTTCTTTTTTTGAGATAGAAAATAAAAAAGAAAAAGCTAGATTAGGAAAATGCTATACTTCTCATGGAGTTTTTAAAACTCCATGTTTTATTCCTGATGCTACTCTTGGTGCTGTTAAGACACTTTCTATAGAAGATTTGCATAGTATAAACATGCAAATAGTTTTAGGAAATACTTATCATTTAATGATAAGGCCAGGAATGGAAGTTTTAGAAAAATCTTTGGGTCTTCATAAATTTATGAATTGGGATGGTCCTATTTTAACTGATTCTGGAGGTTTTCAGGTTTTTTCTCTTGGAAAAATTAGAAAAATAACAGAAGAAGGAGCTATTTTTAGAGATCATCTTTCTGGAAATAAAATTCTTCTTACTCCTGAAAAATCTATACAAATGCAGAAAGTAATAGGATCAGATATTATGATGGTTTTAGATGAATGTGTTGCTTCTGATTCTTCTTATTCTTATTTTAAAGAATCAATAGATTTAACATATAGGTGGGCTAAGAGATCTTTAACTGAAGCTAGAAACGGAAAAATAGTTAATAATCCTGATCAAAAAGTTTTTGGAATAGTTCAAGGTGGAAAATATGATGATTTAAGAGAATATTCTTTATCTAAAATTACTAGCCTAGATTTTGATGGTTTTGCGATAGGTGGAGTTTCTGTTGGTGAAAGTAGGGAAGATAAATTTAAAGTAATGAATCTAATAGGGGATAAACTTCCCGAAGATAAGCCTAGATATTTAATGGGACTTGGTTATCCTGATGAAATAATTGAAGGTGTAAAAAGTGGAATTGATATTTTTGATTGTGTTATCCCTACTAGAAATGCTAGGCATGGGCAGATTTTTTGTAATTTAAAATTTAATTCTTTAGATGATTATTCTTATGATGTTATTAATATAAGAAATTCTAAATATAGGTTTGATTTTTCTCCACTTGATGAAAATTGTGATTGTTATACTTGTAGAAATCATACTAAATCTTATTTAAGACATTTAAAATCTGTTTCAGATATTTTAGGAATGAAGCTTTTAACTTTACATAATTTAAATTTTTATATGAGGTTAATGGAGGAAATAAGGAGGTATTTAGCGTAAGGACAGGACAGATTTTCTGTCCTGTCCATACATAATATTGATTTTTTCTCTTTATTGTTTTATAATGTTTTTATATTTGGGCGTATAGCTCAGCTGGTTAGAGCGCATCACTGATAATGATGAGGTCCCAAGTTCAAGTCTTGGTACGCCCACCACTGAATTTTATTATTTATTTAATAATATGAGGCAAAATTGGCAATTTGGTTTTTTATCTTTACTTTCTTTACAATCATTAAATTATTTTAATACCAATAATTGGCTTGATTTAATTTGGATTGTTTGGTTGGTTTGGATTATTTATTTTTTCCCATTAAAAGATAAATAATAATTTTTTACAATAAATTAAATTTAGGAGGGTGGAAATGTATGATGAAATTTTTGATTCTTTAGAAGAGGAAAATGATAAAGAAAAAGAATTGGTTGAAGAAAAAACTATAGAAGAAATTGAAAAAGTTGAAGGAATCTCATCAGATGAAGAAATTGATTATCTTTTTTATAGTAATCCTCATATCTTTATGGATTTAGAAAAAGAATTATCAGGTGAAGAAATTAATTATCTTTTTGATGATAATTTAACTGATCCAGAAGAAGAATTATCAGATGAAGAAAATGAAAAATTAAATGATGGTGATTCGATTTATGATGATTTAGATGATGATGAATTAGCTGTGTATTAAAATTTAAAAAGTCATATAATAATATATGACTTTTTTGTTTGATATTTATCGTTATTTTTTATAAAATTAAAATGGAAAATAAATAAAAATAAAATAATAAAAAATATGTCAAAAAATAAAAAATTATATAGATCCCAAAAAGATTATGTTTTAGGTGGTGTTTGTGGAGGTATTGCTGAATATTTTGATGTTGATTCTATTCTTATAAGATTAATAGCTATTATTCTTCTTTTTTCAGGCGCTGGTTTTTTAATTTATATATTTATGTGGATTGTTATTCCTACTGAAAAAGATGATAAAAAACATAAAAAAACTGTAAAATTAGAAAAAGATAAAAAAACAAATGAATATAGAGAGAAAGAAGTTAATAATTTTAAAGAATTTGTAGGTTTATTATTAATAGTTCTTGGACTTTTATTACTTATGGGCAAAATTTTTTCTATTTCTCCAGAAATGATAGGTATTTCCATGCTTATTATAATAGGAATACTTTTTCTTGTAACTTCTTCTGATTAATTTATGAAAAAAGATTTTTGGACTCGATTTTATGAAATATTACCAGGTTTTATAGTTTGGTTTATTTTTATAGCTTTGTTTGTTTTATCTTTTATAAAGCCACTTTTAGTTATTTATATTATAATTATTTATGATATTTTTTGGTTTTTTAGAATTATAGTTTATATGCAAGTAACTATAATTTATTCTTGGTCTAGATATAAAAAAGTTATAAAAGTAAATTGGACTAAAAAATTAGAAAAAGAATTTAGTGAAAAGAAAAAAGATATATATCATGCCGTTATTTTTACAACTTTAGACACTCCATATAAAATTGTTAGAGAATCTTTAGAATATCTTTATAAAACTTCTTATGATAAAGAAAAAATGATAGTTGTTTTATCAGGTGAAGGTATAAGAGAAAAAGATTTTAAAGAAATGGAAAATGATTTAATTTCAGAATTTTCGGAAAAGTTTTTAAAATTCAAAACTACAATTCATTATCTAAAAGAAGATGAAATGCAGGGTAAGGGTTCTAATGCTTATCATGCTGGTAAAATTTTACAAAATATAATAGATGATTTAGATATTTATTATGGTAATGTAATTATTTCTAATTTTGATATTGACACCTATTCTCATAAAGAATATTTTTCTTATTTAACTTATTTGCATTTAACTGAAGAAAATCCTGAAAGAGTTAGTTATCAACCAATGGCAATTTTTAATAATAATTTTTGGAAAACCCCTTTTCTTATGAGAATCGTGGGAAGAAGTACTACTTTTTGGCTTTTGTATGAGTTTTCCAGAGATGCTGGGCGTCAAAAATTATTTACTTTTGCATCTCATAGTATGAATTTTAAAGCTTTAGTGGATGTTGGTTTTTGGCAAAAAGATATAGTGACGGAAGATTCTAGAATTGGTCTTCAATGTATAAATCATTATAATGGAGATTATAAAATAAAAGCAGTTTATATACCGCTTTCTATGGATTGTGTTTCTGATAAAAATATATTTTCTGCAATGAAAAGTCAGTATAAACAAATGAGAAGATGGGCTTATGGAATGGAAAATTTTCCTTATATTATAAAAAAATGGACAAAAAATAAAAAAATGCCTTTTGGTATTAAATTTAAATATCTTTTTCATCAATTTGAAGGTGGTGTTTCCTGGGCTACTGCTGCTATAGTTATGTTTCTTTTTGGATTTTTACCTCTCCAAGTTATAAATTATACTAATGTTACTGGAAATATAATAACAAGAAATGCTCCTGATATATTGAAATTTATTATGAATATAAGTCTTATTGGACTTATTATATGTTCTATCCTTTCTTTTTTATTAGTTCCTAAAAAAGAAGGAGGAATGAAATTTTTTGACTATATTTTTGTTTTTATTCAATGGATATTTTTACCAATAACTATGATTATTTTTGGATGTTTTCCTGCAATGGAAGCTTATACAAGATTGATGTTTGCAAAATATTTAGGATTTTGGAGTACTCCTAAAAATCGTTAGTTTTTTATTTATATTATTTAAATATGGTATAATGTTATTATGAAAAGCGATTTAAAAAAGGTAAAAAAGGTTGCAAAAGAAATAAAAGAAATAAAAATACAAGGCGCTACTAATATAGCTAGAGCTTCTTTTTCTGTATTAAAAAAAGAATTTTCTACTCAAAATTTTACTAAAATATCAGAAGTTAGAAAACATTTTAAGAAAGCTTCTACTTTATTAAAAAATGCTAGACCTACTGAACCATTACTTTTTAATGGAATTAGATATGTTGAATCTAAAATAAATATTTTTGATAAAAAAAATACTGATGAGCTTGTTTCTGAAATACTAAAGTCTTTAGATTATTATTTAGATTTACTTGATAGATCTTTAGAAAATTTAAAATCTTATGGACAGGCTTTTATAAAAAATGGAGATAATATTATAGTTCATTGCCATTCATCTTCTGTTATTGGGGTTTTAAAAAATGCTCATGATTTTGGTATTGATTTTTCTGTTTATAATTCAGAAACAAGGCCTTTATATCAAGGTAGAAAAACAGCTAAAGATTTACTTGAAATAGGTATAGAAACTACTTTATTTCCAGATTCTTCTTCTGCTTTTTTAATAAATGATATATCAGGTAAAGATCTTACAATGAATAAAATGATAATAGGAGTTGATGCTATAAAATTAAATGGAGATATTATTAATAAAGTTGGAAGTTTTGGAATGGCTCTTTCTTCATATTATTCTGATGTTCCTGTTTATATTGCTGCTTCTTTATTAAAAATAGATGTATTAGATAATATTAAAATTGAGCAAAGAGATAGCAAGGAAATATGGATGAATGCTCCAGTTAATTTAAAAATATTAAATTTTGCTTTTGATGTTGTTCCTTCTAAATTTATAAAAGGGATTATTTGTGAATTTGGAATTATAAAACCTAAAGAAGTAAAAAAATACTTAAAAAAATATTATAACTTTTTACTATTAGATTAGATTTAATAGGCTTTTTATAAAGTGTTGACGATTTATTTTTTTGTGCTACAATTTTTTTGTTAAGTAAAGTATTTTTAATTTTAATATTATAAAATATGAAGGAGTTTTTTAATTCTTCAGAAGATTTTATCAATAGTTTTGATAAATATGAAGATGAAAATGAATTTTATCCAAACATATCTTTAGATGAATTTGATGGAATAGAAGAAGACATTAATTTTGATACTATAGGCGGAAGTTCATATTAAAAAAATAGTTAATGCAGGAAAATATTCCTGCATTTTTCTTTATTTTATGTTATAATTTAAGTAATTTAAAAAGGTTAAAAAGAAAAATATGTCTAAATTTTCTTATGTTGATTTAAAATTTAAACCAGATTTAAAAAAACATATCATTGCTACATATTATTTAGAAACTAATGGAGAGGATGATATAAAAACTTCTGCGTCTAAAGTTGCTGCTGAAAGTTCTATTGGAACTTGGACTGATGTAAAAACTTTATCAAAGGCTACTTTCGAAAGATTACATGCTATAGTTTTTGAAATTTCTGATCACTATCCTAGTTATTTTAGGGTTAGTAAAACTATAGAAAATAAAATGAAAAAAGATAAAAATAAAGCTGTTATTAAAATAGCTTATCCTTTAGATCTTTTTGAATTTGGAAATATTCCTCAACTTCTTTCTTCTGTTGGTGGAAATGTTTTTAGCATGAAATGTATAAAGAATTTAAGGCTTTTAGATTTGGAATTTCCAAAAAAATATATAAATTCTTTTCAAGGTCCTTATCATGGAATTTCTGGTATAAGGAAAAAATTAAATATAAAAAATAGACCTCTTATTGGATCTATTGTTAAACCTAAAGTTGGTATGACTCCTAAACAATATGGAAAGATTGCTTATGATGTTTGGTCAAATGGTATAGATATTATAAAAGATGATGAAAATTTAACCAGTTTAAGCTTTAATAAATTTGAAGATAGAGTTAGGGAAGTTATGAAGGTTAAAAAAAGGGTAGAAAAAGAAACAGGTGAAAAGAAAATGTATGTTTTTAATGTAACTGCTCCATTTGATTTAATGTTAAAAAGAGCTAAATTTGTTAAAAAACATGGAGGTAAATGTGTTATGATTGATGTTGTTTCTGTTGGTATGGATAATGTTCAACTTTTAAGAAAACAAGATTTAAAACTTGTTATTCATGGTCATAGAGCTGGACATTCAGCTTTTACTAGAAATGATGAACATGGAATGACTATGTATGTTTTAGCTAAACTTGCTAGACTTGCAGGAATAGATCAATTTCATACAGGGACAGTTGTTGGTAAAATGGATGGAGATGAAGATGATGTTATAAGAATAGATGAGTTTTTAAAGGAAGATTGGGCTGGTTTTGATATTTTAGAAGAAAATTGGTCTTCTATAAAACCTACTATGCCTATTGCTTCAGGTGGACTTCATCCTGGGCTTACTTCTAAGCTTATAGAAATATTAGGAAATAATGTTATTATCAACTATGGAGGCGGTCTTCATGGTCATCCAGATGGTAGTGCTTCTGGAGCTAAAGCTTGTCGTCAAGCTATTGATGCTAGTTTAAAAAATATTTCTCTTTCTGAATATGCAAAAACTCATAAAGAGCTTCAAAAAGCTTTAAAAAAATGGGGAAAATAATAAGTTTAATTTAAATAAAATCTATGAGTGTTTATTATGCTAAAACTACTTTATATCCAGTTTCTACTGGTAATGCGATTGTAGTTTTGTTAAATGAATCTGATGCTTGGGAAAATGGTATTAGAGATACTGATAAAGTTAGTATTAAGATTGATGGTAAAAAAGAAATTGTTGCTAATGTAAATTTAACAAAAAAGAAAATAAAAGTTGGTCATATAGGTGTTTTACCCAATATGTGGGATAAATATAAATTTAAAGAAGGTGAGGTTGCTAGAATTTCTTTTACTGATGTTAATCCAGAATCTATGATTGCTTTAAAAAAGAAAATATTAGGGAAGCCTTTAAATTATAAAGAAATTCATTCTATCATTAAAGATATAGCAGATGGTAGATTTTCTGATACTTTATCTACATATTATGTAGCCTCTTCTTTTATATATAAAGCTACTGATTTAGAACTTTATCATACGACGAAAGCAATGGCTGAGACTGGTGAAATGTTAAAATTTAAAGGATTAGTAGCTGATAAACATTGTATTGGAGGTGTTCCTGGAAATGAAACTACTATGGTAATGGTTCCTCTTATAGCATCTTTAGGTATAAAAATTCCTAAAACTTTTTCTAAGGCTATAACTTCTCCTGCTGCAACAGGTGAAGATGTTAATGTTATTATGGATATTGAGTTTACAGCTGATCAAATTAAAAAATTAGTAAAGAAAAATAATTCTTGTCTAGTTTGGGGTGGGGGATTATCTCTTGCTCCTGCAGATGATAGAATTATAAGAGTTTCTTACCCAATTTCTATGGAGCCTTATTCCAAAATAGTTATAAGTATAATGGCTAAAAAAGTTGCTATGGGAATTAATCATCTTTTAATAGATATACCTGTTGGTAAAACGGCTAAAGTGCCAGATCAAAAAACTGCTCTTGAACTTAAAAGAAAATTTGAATATGTAGCTACAAAATTTGGAATTAAAATACATGTTGAAATTACTAAAGCTATTCAACCTATTGGAAGTGGGGTTGGTCCAGCTCTTGAATCTAGAGATGTGTTAAGAGTTTTGCAACAACATCCTAGAAGACCTAAAGATTTAGAAGAAAAAGTTGTTTTATTATCTTCTAAACTTATAGATTTATGTGGACTTGCAAAAGGGAATGAAGCAAAGAAATTAGCTAAAGAACAATTAAAAAATGGTGAAGCTTGGAAAAAAATGCAAGATATAATAAAAGCTCAAGGTGGTTATAGTAAAATTAATTCGGAAGATTTAGTTTTAGGTGCAGTTAAACAATATATTGATGCTCCAAAAAGTGGTATTATTTCTGAAATAGATATGAAACTTTTAAATCAAGTTGCAAGAGCTGTTGGTTGCCCAGTTTCAGAATCTACAGGTGTTTATTTAAATAGAAAAGTAGGTGAAGAAGTTGCAAAAGGTGATAGATTATATACTTTATATGCTAAAGATAAAAATAGAATTAAAGTTGCTTTAGATTTATTGAAAAATAAAAAACTTTATTATATAAAATAAAATAATGTTTTGATTTATAATTTGTGTTTTGTTTGTGGGTGTACGATTTTTGGGAACGCGCCACGGCGCGTTCCTACAATATATAAAAATAAAAATATTAAATTAAAATCACGTGAAATTTTGCGTGATTTTTTATGTTTTTTAAATAATAATGTTTTGTTTTATATTTTTGGGTGTATATATTTAATAAAAAAAGACGCAATATTGTAATTGCGTCTTTTATATTTTTTCATAATCTTTACAGCCCCAGCAGCCGTCAAATTTATGAAAAAGCTTCCAACCTTCCGGAGTATTTTCTTTAGGAAGATCTTCTTCTTTTGTTATATTGTGTATACAATCTCGGTATACACAATACTGACATTGCCAATTACCAGTTGGTAATCTTTTAATTTTTCGTTGTGCATTCAAAACGTCTTTTAAATGCACATTTTTATCTCCTGATTCCATTCTATCAAGGAGATCTCTTGCCTTTGTAGTTAACATAATTTCCTCCCGAGACCAACGATCATTGGCCACTACAAAATAATTTTGAATTTTATGTTTTATTTATACCATTAAAATTGATTTTTGTCAATTTTATTTTATGATTTTTTGTTTTATAAAATATTTTATTTTGAGATTTTATGTAGGAACGCGCCACGGCGCGTTCCCACATTATGGCGCATTCCCATATTATTTTATATTAATATTTGATTTTTATATTTTTATTTGTTATTATTTATTTAACAATTAAATAAGATTTTTTATTCTAAATGATTGATGGAGCTACCAACTCTATTATATCTGATAAGATATACCTTTTGGCTAAATTTAGATAAAAAATATCTAGAGTGCCTTGATTTTTTCAAGGAATTTAGGTGGAACCGCGGGAAATCTCGTCCTAGAATTTAAAAGTTATTCTTTTAAATTTTAAGATGAGATTTTTTATTTTATATAAATTAATTAAAAAAATATGAACAATAATAAAAATATAGAAATTATTAGACATTCAATGTCGCACATTTTAGCTTCTGCTGTTTTAAAATTATTTCCTGATGTTAAATTGGGAATTGGTCCTGCTATAGATAATGGATTTTATTATGATTTTGTTTTTCCTGAAAAAATTTCTGAAAATGATTTTTCTAAAATTACTGAAGAAATGAAAAAAATTATAAATAGTGAACTTGATTTTGAAAAAATAGAAATATCTAAAGAAGATGCTATTTCAAAAATGAAAGAGATGGGGCAAGATTATAAAATAGAACTTATTTCTGAACTTGAAGATGGAGAAATTAGTTTTTATAAAACTGGGGATTTTATAGATCTTTGCAAAGGTCCTCATGTAGAAAATACAAAATATTTAAAAAGTGTAGCTTGGGAAATCGATAAACTTGCTGGTGCATATTTTAAAGGTGATGAAAAGAATATAATGATGACTAGAATTTATGTTTTATGTTTTTCTGATAGAAAAGAACTTGTTTCATATAAAAAAATGATGGAAGAAGCAAAAAGAAGAGATCATAGGGTGATTGGAA
>JAIPJN010000006.1 GCA_021734125.1 Patescibacteria group bacterium | reverse complement strand
AGATATTTCAAATACCTCTTTAAGAACTCTTGAGAGCTCTGTGAGGGCTTTCACCTCATCAAATCTCCGCCGAGACAGAGATGAGTTCTCTACGACGTTGTACGTATACGTCATAACATAACTCTCGGTATTTATTTCCAGGTTTTCATAACCTGGAAAGACTTTTGTTTCTGCAGAAAGTGCAGAAACAACTATAACCATCACAACCAATAACATTAATATTTTTTTCATATTTTCCTCCGAGTTCCCTATTTAAGGGAATAAATTTTTAAGATATATACATAATAACACATATTTTAACATTTGTCAATATCTTTTATACGATAATGCGTTTAAATAAAAAAAATAATTTTAAATAAAATCTACGTTTTGTAGGAACAGGACGACATTGTCGTCCTGTTCCACCCAATTTATTGCAATTAACGTTTTTATACAAAAACCGGATGTAATTTAACATGCATTTAATTTAAAAATCAACATTTTATTTCATAATTCACGTGGGAACGCGTCATGGCGTGTTTATGCAATATTAAACCATTAACATTATCATATAAAATTGTACGTTTATTTTTGTGTACATTTAATTTGAAAAACAATGTTTTATTTATAATTCCCGTAGGAACGCGCCACGGCGCGTTCCACCCTCCAATACATTGACAAAATAGAAAAAATATGATAAAAAATATACAAATTTAAATAGGAGGAAAAAATATGAAAAAAATATTAATTTTTTCAATTATTCTGTTTTTGGCAAGCTTTCAAGCTTTTTCTGCTGGAAGTTCAGAGGGAATTTCTGCAAAAGATAGTAGAAATAAAACCGCAGAAATAGAAGAAGTTCCACCAGTTTTTCAAGAAGAAATAGAAGTGGAAGTTGAAAATGAAACTAAAAAAGAAGAAAATTATGAAAACTTTTTCGTAGTTTCACGGATAACTGATGAGAATCTATGTTTAGAGATTCTATCATACAAAGAGCCTCAAAACTTTTTTCCAGAAGGAGTTAATTTTGAAAATAAAAATCAAAATAATCCCTTGATAAAAGTTGAATCTTTAAACCCCACAAAAGAAGATTATTTAAATGCTTCTCTTAGCAGAATAAGAGATGAAGGCGGGGTTTTAAAGATTGACAAATCTAGTGAAAAAAGCAGACTTACTGGAAATATATTGTATATTTTCAGTAATAAAGAAACTTTTTTACTAGTATCATTAGAGAATTCAATTGTTATTGAAGTTCCAGGCCAGGAAGGAATTATTTCACATCTAACTTCCTGGTTAGATGATTCATGGTAAAAAAATAGCCTTGTATTAATAATATATACAAGGCTTTTATTTTTTTTGTGTTATTTATCTTAAATATTTATTTATATTATAATTATGCTCATTTAGAGTTTTAGCAAAAATAGCTTCTCCAGTGTCTTGTTTATTAATAAAATAATAATAATCAGAAATTTCAGGATTAAAAGCTGAATATATAGAATTATAGCCAGGATTAGATATAGGTGTAGGAGTTAAACCTGTATATTTATAAGTATTATATTCAAAATCCAAAAATTTATCATTTGCTATATTATTTCTATCTCTAGTTACATATATAATAGTACTATCCATTTGAAGAGGCATAGAAGAATTAATTCTATTATAAATTACAGAAGCTATAAATCCCCTATCAGAATCTAACATAGCTTCTTTTTCAATAATACTAGCCATAATTAATTTATCATAAAAATTATTATATTTAGAAAATTCAGAAAATATTTTAGTATTAAAATTTAATAATATTTTATAAAAAATTTCATTTAAACTTGAATTTTCATAAATTTGATAAGTATCTGGAAAAATAAATCCTTCAAGAGATTCTAAATTTTTATCTAAAAATTCAAATTTCATTAAATTATCATCCGATTTCCAATCTTCATCTATAAAATCTAAAACTTTTTTATAAGAAAATTTGCCTAAATTATCAAAATATTCAGCAACTTTATATTTATCCCAACCTTCAATAATAGTAATATCATAAGTTTTTTTAATATTATTTGATGGACCAGCAGATAATATTTTAATAATATTTGGAATATTATAATATCCAGAAAATAAATATTCTCCTGCAACCACCTTTAAATCCTTATTAAAAGCCTTTATAAATAATAAAAATAAAAAATCATTTTTTATAATTCCCTCTTTTTTTAAATTATTTGAAATAGTGGGAATACTTTTACCTTCTTCAATAATAAAATATTTATTTTTCAAACCAATTTCAGAAAAAAGTAGAAATAAAAAAATAAAAATAATTAAAATAAAAAAAGTAATAATACCAATAATAATAAATTTTTTCATAAAATCAAATTACTTATAAAAAATTCTAGAATCAAATCTTAAATCTATATAATTAATACCCCTAATTTTATTTTCCTCTCTTTCAGATAAAAATATATTTAAATATTTAACTTGTTTTTCAGGGTCTTTATTTAAATTAAAATATAAATTATAATTTTTATTCGTTGTTACAATTAATTTAGAATCATTTAAAGTTGGTATTTTAATATTAGCAATTCCAAAATCTATTTTAGGAAGACGATTCAATATAATTTTTATAAAATTAATATAATTTTTTTCTAAACTTTTTAAATTATAAAAATCTAGTTCTTCTTCTATAAAAACCGTAGGTAAAGACAAAGATTCAAGGTCTACTATTTCTGAATCATTTAAATTATAATAATCTGATATATCGATAAAACTTTTATCCTTTTTTGTTACTGCTTTTTCAATATCCTGTTCTTTTTTAGGGTCTTCTTCTAAATTTTCATGATTATCAGAATCTTCTAAAACTTCAACGGTAGGAGTAATATTATCTTTTATTTTATAAACCACATATCCTTCCTTATCGGTATAATATATACCATCAAAACTAACAAATAAAACAGCAGGTATTCTTTTTTTAAGCTCTATTTTTAGTCTATCTGGATATTTTTTATAAATATTTATATCATGAAGTATATTTTTGTATTCATTTTGTATTTTTTCTTTTAAATAATCTTTATTAAAAAGAAAAAGTCTATCTTGTTTTTTATTTTTAAAATAAGAAGATTTTAAAATCATTTGTGAATTTACAAAAAAATTTATATTTTCTTCAATATCAGAATAATCATTATTTATATTTTCAGATTCAATATAGATATCAACTGATTCTATTTTAAATACTGAAGATATAAAAAATAAATAGTAAATATTTACTATAATCAATAATATTAGAAAGAAAAATAGAAAAAATCTAAAAAATAATTTTCTTTTTTTTGCAGAAATTCTTTTTTTATTTCTATTGAAAACATACTTATTTCTACTAGAATAAGTTGTTCTTTTTTTATTTTTATAAAATTTTTTCATTATAATTTATTCTTTATAATCAAAAATATTTTCACTATTTAATATATCTATAGCTTTATTTAACTGTGGATCAATATCAGAATTAAAATCTTCTAAAGTATAATCTATTTCAAAATCAGGAGAAATTCCCTCTTCATCTATATTAATTCCAGAAGGAGTAAACCATTTAGCAACAGTAATTTTTAAAGAAGTAATATTATCATTTAAATATGTATATTCTTGAACAGAGCCTTTTCCAAAAGTTTGTTTACCAACTAATACAGCTTTTTTATGATCTTTTAATGCTCCCGCTACAATTTCAGAAGCTGATGCAGATCCTTGATTTATTAAAACTACAGTAGGATAATCTTTTAAAACAGGATTTCCAAATGCTGTATGCACATTTCTAAAATCTTCTTTACCTTTTTCTGTTACAATTATTCCATTTTCTATCCAAAAACTAGCAATATCAATAGAGGTTTGTAAATAACCACCAGGATTTCCTCTTAAATCTAAAATAATTTTATTTATTTCTGGATCATTTTTTATATTTTCAACAATTTCATTAAAAGCACTAATAGTTTTATCATTAAAACTAATTAAATTAATAATTCCAATATCTTCTTTTTTCTCAAAAGTAACACTTTCTATATTAATTATATCTCTTGTAACAATAATTTCTATTTCTTCTCCATCTCTATATATAGTTAAATTTACATCAGTCCCCTTTTCTCCTCTTATTTTAGAAACAGCGTGATCCAAAGACATGTTGTAAGTTTCTTCTCCATCAATCTTTAAAATAACATCTCCAGATAAAATCCCAGATTTTTTTGCAGGAGTATCAGGCAAAGGAGAAACAATAGTAATTAAATTATCTTTTATTCCAACTTCAGCTCCTATTCCAGAAAAAGTTCCAGACATGCCTTCTTCAAAAGATTTTGTAAGTTCTTCGTCAAAATATAAAGTATAAGGATCGTCTAAAGCTGAAACCATTCCAGAAACAGCTCCATCTAACATTTTTTCATAATTTATTTCAGAAGTAGAAATATATTTATTATTTAAGATAGCTATTATTTCATTAAATTTGTTATGTAATTTGTCATAATTAAAAACTTCTGAATATTTATTATCTTCTGGGGTTTCTTTTTTTATAAAACTATAATTTTTATCATTATTATTTAAACCAATAAACCATCCAGCGACAAAAGTTAAAACAAAAAATAAAGATATTAGATACCTTTTTAAATAATTTTTAGATTTTTTTCTATATGCCCTATTTTGTATGTATTCTTTTTTATCTTGAACACTAAAATTATTCAAATTATTTTCTTGCATTTTTTAAAATTATTTTCTTTTATTATTAGTTAATATATCTTTATATTGTCTTATTTCAGAGCTTAAAATGTCTTCAGTCATATCAATAACTGAAAATACTGTATTACCTGATTTTTCTATATGTATATCTTTCCCTTTTACATTTAAATCAATTGACATACTATAACTATCTTTACCATTTTCATGATGAGTATCTTTTTCAATTTTTACATTAATAATCTGATCATCTTGAACTAATGAATATTTTTTAATTTTTTCTATTTTTTCTTTAAGATAATTATTTTCAACTTCATTTAATTCAAAATTCTTTGTATATAAATTAATTTTCATAACCTTTATTGATTATTTGATTAAATAAATGCTCTTACATTTATATTATAACATGCTTAAAAATTATTACATAAGTAATAAAAAAAGATATAATCCCCTATTCTTTTAATAAAACTGCTTTAATTCTTCTTACTCCAGCACTTGAAGATTCTTGTTTTTTAATTTTAAAAACCCCAAGCTCAGAAGTATTTTCAACATGAGGCCCTCCACAAATTTCATTACTAAAATCCCCTATTTGATAAACTTTAACATTATTTCCATATTTATTGTCAAATATTCCCATAGCTCCACATTTTTTAGCATCATCTAAACACATTTCTTTACAAATAACAGGTATTTTTTCTTTTATTTTTTTATTTACTAAATTTTCTATTTTTTCTATTTCTTCTTCAGTTAATTTATTAGGATGAGAAAAGTCAAATCTTAATCTTTCTTGGGTTATATTAGCTCCTCTTTGAAAAACATGATCTCCTAATACTCTTCTTAGAGCTTCAATTAAAAGATGAGCAGTAGTGTGTAATTTTACAGTTTCATAATTATTATCAGCTAAACCACCTTTAAATTTTTTATCAGAGCCTTTTTTAGAAACTTCTTGATGTTTTTTAAATCTATTACAAAAATCTTCTTCAGAAATATTTAAATTTTCAATTTTAGCCATATTTTTTGTTAATTCAAATGGAAAACCATATGTATCATATAATCTAAATACAACATCTCCAGGGATTATTTTTTTATTATTATTCTTTAAGATTTTTACAGCTTTATTAAACTCTTTGATACCATTATCTAAAGTCAATTCAAATTTATCTTCTTCTTTTTTTAATTCAGAAATAATAAAATCTTTATTTTCTAATAATTCTGGATATATATTTTTAAATTTTTTAATATATATTTCAGCAAGATTTGAAGTAATAGATATATTTTCAGGGATTCCAATCTCTTTTGCTAATCTAACAACCTTTCTTATTAATCTTCTCAATATATAACCTTTATCAGAATTAGATGGTGTTATTTTATTTTTTTCAGAAAGTATAAAAGTAGCAGTTCTTGCATGATCAGCTATAATTCTCATTTGAGATATAAAATTTTTGTATAACTTTCCTGATAATTTTTCTAATTCTAAAATTACATCTTTAAATAATTCACTTTCATAAATATTATTATAATTATTAACAACACAGAGGACTCTTTCTAATCCCATACCTGTATCAACATTTTTATTTTCAAGTTCAGAAATTTTACCATTATCAAATTTATATTGCATAAAAACATTATTCCAGATTTCAACCCAATTATCATCTTCTGGATCAAATTCTAAAGGAGGAGTTGAATCCCCTGTCCAATAGAAAATTTCAGTATCAGGACCACATAAGCCATTCATATCTATTTTTGGCCACCAATTATCATCATCTCCTAAAAAAGCCATCTTTTTAGGAGATATTCCATTTTTTACCCATAAATCATAAGATTCGGTGTCTTTTGGGATATTATATTTTTTATTTCCTTTATAACAAGTAACAGCTAAATAATTTTTATCTAAATTTAAATATTTTTCACTAGTTAAAAATTCATAACTCCATTTTATTGAATCTTCTTTAAAATAATCTCCTAAAGACCAATTTCCAAGCATTTCAAAAAAAGTTAAATGAGTATCATCACCAACTTCGTCTATATCATTTGTTCTAATACATTTTTGAAAATTACAAAGCCTATTACCTTCAGGGTGCTTTTCTCCCGCAAGATAAGGGATTAAGGGTTGCATTCCAGCAGATATAAAAAGACATGTAGGATCATTTTCAGGTATTAATGAAAAAGATGGTATATTTACATGCTTTTTTGATTCAAAAAATTCTATAAATTTATCTCTAAGCTCTTTATTTGTCATACAAAATCAAGAATTAATAATAAAAATTTAAATAAATTTTAACATATAAAAACTAATAATAAAAATTTATAAATTTTGGATCATCTCTTTAACTTCATTCATATCAGAAAGTCCCAATCTCTTAGAAACTTCATTTTCAACATCAGCTCTGTTTTTCCCATATGAAATAGATGAATTATGTTTTATATTTTCTATATCGTAATCAGAAATTTTTTGATATTTTTCCCAAAATTTATAAGCTGTTAAATTAAATGGTTTAGTAGAAGTATTATTAACTAAAGTTTTTAAAACACAATTTAAAGATTCTGAATTCATAATATCAAACTTAGTAAATCCAGGAGAAAATTCTTTTTCTAAATATTCAGCATCTTCTTGCCCCACCCTAAAAGAACCAATAGTTCCAGAATTTCCAAAAATACTATCTTTTATAGTATTATCTCTTCCATTTTTAGTAAGTTGGGAAATGAATTGATTTGCCATTACAAGACCTAAATTATATTTTCTAGATTCAGATAAAATAGTTTGAATAGATTTAGTAAGAAAATTTTGACACTCATCTATATATAAATAAAAAGGGATCCTATTTTCTCTTGATATAGAGTCTCTAGATAATGCAGATAAAAGTATTTTATTCACAACAACTAATCCTAAAAGAGAAGTTGCAGTTTCACCTAATGAACCTTTAGAAAATTTACAAAGTAAAATTTTCTTATTATTCATAATATCGTTAAAATTTATAGTGCTTTTTTGTTGAGATATTATGTTTATCATATATTCATTCAACAAAAATTGATTTAACTTACTAGAAATATATGGGACAACATTAGCAAGAGATGCATCTCCACCTGCTTTTTGGGCTTCTTTTTCCCAAAAATCTTTAACAATTTTATTTTTGCATTTTGAAAGTTTCATTCTTCTAAAATCTGGATCTGCTAAAACTCTAGGAATTTCAAGTATAGTTGAACCAGATTCTGGATCCTCCAAATTAAGAGCCATAGCATTTCTAGCATATTGTTCAAACATAGGACCTCCTGTTTGAGATAAATCATACAAAACATCAAAAATTTCAATCATTTCATTAACTACTAGTGTCTTTTCTTCCGGCTTTTCCGGATTAAATTCTAATAAATTTAAACCAATTGGCCTTTCTAAGTCAGTAGGATCAAATAAAATAACATCATTTACTCTAGATTTTGGTAAATTTTCTAAAACATTTTGAGCTAATTCTCCATGAGGATCCATAATACAAGCTCCATTACCATTTTTTAAATCTTCTAAAATTAAACTTGTTAGTAATGCACTCTTTCCAGTTCCAGATTTTCCTATAAAATACATATGTCTCATTCTATCTTCTTCGTTTATAAAGATATTAGTATTTTTATTTCTATAATTATTATATCCAATTAAAAATCCTTCCTTTGGAATATTAGATGGTGCAGGTAATCTTTTTGATTTAAGCCATCTAATATTATGAATTTCAGAATCATTAAGAGGCATATGTGCAATAGTAACAAGCTCTGAAGAAGATAAAACAAAAGAATCTTTCTCTGAAAATTTTCTAAAAATAAAATCTTCTATAATTTTTTTATTTTTTTTCTTTATATTTGAATAAAAAGAATTAAATAAACCAAATTTATTAAGAGCAGAAAAAGAATTTACAACATTTTGTATTTTAACTTTAGGATCAATATTTAAAGAAGATACTACAATTCTTATATTAACATCAAAACCAGGTTTAGAAGCTTTTTCCGTAATTCCTTTTACTAATTCCTCCTCTTCTTGAGATAAATTATGTATTTGAGTATTTATTTCAGCATCTTTACCATTTACAACATCTAAAGTATTATTTATTTTTTCAAAATTTAATTTACTTATTTTTTGTTTAGCATTTTTATAATTATTTCCTTGCTTCATAAAATCAACTATTTTTAAACCATCATTTCTCCAACTAGATTTAGAAGATCTAAAAAGTATCTGTATTCCAGCGCCATCTCCTTCAATAAAATCAGAAATAGAATTTAAAATTCCATCTACAGGATCAGATTCAAATTCCTGATAATTTTTTATTGGAATATAAGATGGTTTTTTCAAGTTTAATAAAGCTGTTGAAAAATTAGCAAAAGGTGAAAAAATGTTGTAATCAGATATTTCTTCAATTAATGCATTTGGCCAAGTATTAATTATTTCTTGTTTTAAAAATAGTGCATCACTTTTATTTGAAGTAAAATAAAAAGATAATAAATCTTCATTATCATTTATTATTTCAATAGAAAAATCATCAGTTCTTCCAAATAATCTATCTTTTAATTTTATTTTAGGTTTTAAATTTCCAATATTATAAAAAAAAGACTCTAAAGAAGAAATATATTCTTTTAAAGATTTGTTATTATTATTTTCGTTGTTATTTTTATCAACAGAAACCCTATAAACAACTCTATTAAATCCTATTTTTTTTCTATATTTATTTTTTATTATTGCAAAAATTATTTTTAATAAAATAATTAAAAATAAACCTAAAAAAATAACTAAAAAAACAGAACTTAAAATTTTTTGTAAATCATTCATAATTATTTATAAAAATTTATTTTTTAAATTATCAAAAATAATTTTAGATTGTTGTATAGAATAAGGGTTATCGCCAAATCCAGAAATAAGCCATTTTTTTATTTTGTCTAAAATTTTTTCAGGAGATTTTATAAAAGTTTCTTCCCTGTCTTTATCAATCATAAAAACTATATCTAAAATTAATTCTTCTCCTTCTTCTTTAAATTTCTCTTTTTTTTCTTTATTTAATTTTGAATAATTTTCTAAAAGACCATATTCTAAAATATCATTTATTTCTTCGTGTTTTTCTATAGATATTTTATCTTTTAAAGAAATTATCTCTTTTTTTTTAAAATCTTCTTTTTTATTTTCTTTGAATTCATTATTTTCAAGTCGCTCTTTTTTATTTTCTTTAAATTCCCTATTTTCAAAATTATTTTCAATATTTTCTTGAGATTTTATTTTTTCTATTTCCATAATTAAAAAACAAAAATTATAAGTATATTATAACATTTTTAATTATTTTATTTAAATAAATTTCTTTATTTCTAATTTTAAAATAAATTTGTTATACTTAAATAATAAAATTTTAATTTAAAATATGAGTAAAATAAAAATTTTAGATCATTGTGTTCTTTGTGGTAAATGTGCAGAAAATTACCCAAATACATTTAAATTAAATCCAGAAGGGCCAAAAATTGAAGTTATAAACGAAAATATAGATGAAGCTTTAGAAGCTTCAGATATGTGCCCAGTTTCTGCTATAAAAGTTGAAGAATAAAATAATTTTTTTAAATTTCTTCAAATAAAGGCATTAAACTTATGCCTCTCATTTTTGCTGGTTTCATAATTCCCATATAATCTAAAATAGTAGGTGCAACGTCTATTAATAAACCATTTCCATTTAAATCTAATTCTTTTTGTTTTTTTAAATTAATTGAAGAATAATTTTCACTAAAATTATAAGGTGAAATAAACCAAGCAGGAACAGGGTTTGTAGAATGTTTAGTATCTACATTTCCATTTTTTATATTTATCATTTCTTCAATATTTCCATGATCTGCTGTTATTAATAATGATCCGTCCATTTTAGTAACTTCTGTTATTAATTCATTTAAAGATTCATCAACAACTTCAACGGCTTTAATTCCTGCTTTAAAATCTCCTGTATGACCAACCATATCAGGACTAGCATAATTTATTAAAGAAAAATCATAATGTTTTTCCTTTAATTCTGAAATTAACTTTTTAGTTATTTCCCTACTTTTCATATAAGGTATTTTTGCATAACTAGAAACTTTTTCTGATGGAATAATTATTCTGTCTTCATTTAAAAATGGCTTTTCATATCCACCATTAAAAAAATAAGTAACATGAGCAAATTTTTCTGTTTCAGCAATTCTAAATTGTGTTTTTCCAGAATTTGATAAAATTTCTCCTAATCTTGTAGTAATTTCTTGTGTTGGAAATATTACATCAACATCTAAGTCTTTTTCATATTCAACAAAACAAACAAATTTAAGATTTTTAGGTCTTTTTGTAATATCGAATTCAGAAAATTTTTTTTCGGCAAAAGCTTTAGTAATTTGTTTAGCTCTATCTGTTCTAAAATTAAAAAATATAATAACATCATTATCCTTTATTTTTTGTGTTTCTTTTTTATCTTCTGAAATTATAGATACTGGCTCAAAAAATTCATCCGTTATATTTTCTGAATATTGTTTATCTATAGCATCTTCATAAGAAGTTGCTTTATAATCTGAAATTCCAGAACATATTAAATCAAAAGCTTTTTTAGTCCTATCCCAATTTTCATTTCTATCCATTGCATAATATCTTCCACATATAGAAATTATTTTATCTGAATTATCTTTACCTAAAATCCCTTTTATTTTATCTAAATAAATTTTTGCTGATTTTTGATCGGAATCTCTACCATCTGTAAAAGCATGAATAAAAAAATTAGAAAAATTATTCTTTTCCATTATAGTTATTAAAGAAGCTAGATGTTCAATATGTGAATGCACTCCCCCATCGCTAACTAGTCCCATGATATGAATATTTGAGCCATTTTCTTTTGCAAAACTTATAGCATTTAAAAGGGTTCTATTTTCATAGAATGTTTTATTTAAGATTGTTTTTGTAATATTTGGCAATAATTGATGAATTATTTGTCCAGAACCTAGAGCCATATGTCCAACCTCTGAATTTCCTCTCTCACCCCAAGATAAACCTACTGCCTCTCCAGAGGCTTGTAAATATAATTTTGGATAATATTTATTAAGGCTATTTATAACAGGTAATTTTGCTTGTGAGATTGGATTTCCTTGAGAGGTTTTCCACTCTCCCCAACCATCAAGTACTACAAGTACAAAAGGACCTTTTTCTTTATTGTTATTCATATTAGAAATTATATCATATTTTAATATTCTTGTAATAAAAATAAGCGATTGGGTGTTTCTATAAAAAAATAAACACGTATAAATACGCGTTTATTTCGGTGGGTGTTAAGGGAGTCGAACCCCTGACCTCCTCGGTGTAAACGAGGCGCTCTAAACCAACTGAGCTAAACACCCTTTTATGCAAATTTATAAAAACATTATAATACAGAAGTTAATATAGGTCAACTTTCTCAAAATGTCTATTTCTTCGACAAATCTACGAATTACAGGCGTGCCATTCGTAGCTTCGTGCTAAGACTCACCTTGTTCGTCAAGAAGCGAAAAATGGCGTGCTATCCGAAGCTCGAAGAGCGAAGGATGGTACTGAAGGCGAGACTCGAACTCGCACGAGTTTTAACTCACTAGCTCCTTAGGCTAGCGTGTCTACCAATTCCACCACTTCAGCATAAATAAAATAATATCAAATAAAAAAGTAAAAATCAATAAAAATATTTTTTAAAAATCATCAATAACAGGTAAATCTGTAGGAGGTTCAATTTTCTTACTATCAATTTTACTAAGATTTGGAGTTTTAACTTGTGAAGAAGGAAAATGAAATAAAGTGGCCAATTCTTCAACATTCATAATAATAGGAGGACCACCAAGACCAAGATGTCTTTTTTTCCAAGCTCCCATAAATTGGTTTTTTCTATAATTTCTTCTAGAATTTTTTAAAAAATATTCAGGATCTAATGTAGTAACTTCACCATTACTTTTTAAAGCATTACCATCAGTATTAACAAATTGAAAAGTGGATCCAAAGAAAGTGGAAATTCCTTTTGACTTATTCATAACTTCTTTTTTAGCCATATAAAAGAACCTAATTTTTACTTGAAACATAGGTTTTGATAATTTCTTTTCTATAGCTTGAACTTTATTTTTATCTGATATAGAAAGTTTAGATTCCCAAGCCATTAAATCATTTTTTTCAGGAGCTGGTTGATCTCCCCAGGTAGATAATTTAGAAGTAAATAAAGTACTAAAAAAATCTTTAAAAAAGATAAGAATAGGATTTTTTTTATCTTTTGAAATAGTTTTTACACCCATTAATCTATTTATTTCATCTCTTCCTTCGGATATTACTTTTTTTTCAAACCCTCCGCCAGGATTTCTTAAAACTATTTGAAGTCCTTGATATTCACCTTTTGACATAACACTCATACTTTCTAAAATTGCAGCCATAGGATCTTTAAATCTTAATTCTTCCATAGCATCTTTATCAAAAAAATCCTGATAAGTTTTTATAGGATAATAAGGTTCATTTTTATATCCAAATTCAGTTCCATACATTTCATATTCACAAGGAAACTCAGAAGGAAAATTATTAACATAATCTGGTATTTCTGTTATTTCAGCTTCAGGGTATTGAGCAAAAACAGTAGCTTCAATAAAATCTCTATTTCTTTCTGGACAATTTATCATAAATTGTATATATCCTTCTAAACTAACAATTTCAAAAGCCATCATAATTGGTATTCTACCTTCTATAAATTTTTCTGCAGTTGTATAACCGGCATAAATAGCTGTTAAATGAGTAAACATAGCTTCAGTAGCTTTTGGAGTTTGTTCATTATCTTTTGGCATATCAATTGCAAGGCAAACTCTTTTCATTCCTCCATACCATTTTCCTCTAGCATTATTTAATCTTATATCAAAAATAGCCTTCATAATTAATATTGCTACATATATCCATAACCCCCTAGAGAACGTATACCAAAATAAACTATAAAAAGGCTGATTAAATAAATCAACTAATAGATTTGCATTAAAATTTTGAAATATATCAAGAAACATTAATAAACTTTTATTCAATATATATATTATAACATAATATATTAAACAAGTTTATAACCCTCTTTTACCTTTTTAAATTTAGGATTATTGGTTAAAGCTAAATAAATAGTAGAATCTTTAACCATTCTTTGTTCTTTTACTTTTTCTATTATATCTTTTTTTGATAAAGCCTTTTTTGATTTTTTTAATATATCTTCAATAATATCTGAAACAGCACCATTTTTATATCCCCATTCTTTTAAAGCATATATTCCCCTACCAACTAAAACATATCTAGAATCCATTATAAGTTCATTGTGAACGGTAACATCTCTAGCTTTCTTTTTGTCAAAATTATAATCATTAATAATATCAGTAATTTTTTTAAAGTGTGTAGGTTTACCTTCTTTACTCAAAACTAAATATATTTTATCACTCATTCTTTTAGGATTTATTGTTTTCCAGTTTTTCATTCCCCATTTTTTGAAAATATTTAAATCAGTATTATTCATAACATGAAGAGCAGAATAAATAGTATTTTGAAACAATTTAGAATTATCAGTTTTAGATTTTTTATATAAATTAGTTAATATTTTTTCAGTTTTATTAAAAATACCTAATAAATTTAATTTTTCCATAATTTCATCAAAAGACAAAGGTTCTTTAATATTATTCATTATTTCTTCAATATTTTTCTTTATAAATCCAAAATCTTCCAAGTTTAAATTTTTAGATTTATAAATAACACTTTTAGTTTTTTTGTCTTTAAAAATATCTAAATAATCATTAAATAATTTATTTAAAATAAATCTAGTAACATCTTTTTCTTCATTACTTAAATCAATAAAAAAATTATCTAAAAGAAAATTTTCTTCTACAATTCCACCATATTCTTCTATTAAAACCAAAATTTCTTCCTTCAAAGAAGAAAGTTTTGAGTTTTGTTTTTGAATATTATCTATCTTTTTTATTATAACAGATTCGATTTGTCTAACTCTTTCTCTTGTAACTCCATATTTTTTACCAATTTCTTCAAGAGTTTCTTTATTAAAACCAATTCCAAATCTTTTCTTTATAATATCTATTTCCTGTTCAGATAATATATTAAAAACATCATTTTCGATTTCATTTATTCGTTTTTTATCTATGATATTTTTTTTCATACAAAAAAGATGTAAATTAAAACAATGAATGTATATTTAGTAAAAAATATCATAAAAAGTATAATAAGTCAAGCAAATAGGTAATCGCATATAATTATATATTAGATTAAAAATAAACAATATTTTAATCTAACTACCAAATATTGATTTAAAAAGATTATTAGAGTTTGAATTTATATTATTTTTAGAAGACTCTTTCTCATTTTCTTTATTATTACTATCATCACCACCATAATCAATTGAAGAAATATTTAAACTATTTCTATTTGCCTTAGTAAATGCAATAGTTTCTTTAAATCCTTTTTCAATAGGAGTTAAAGGAAACCACCCAAATTCTTTTTTTACACGAGAAAGGTCTGGAAGAGGTTTTTTAGAATGTTTTTTTTCTGTAAAAGTGCATTTAAAATCAGAAAAAGTTAAATCTTTTATAGTTTCTAAAACTTCAATCATTTTTACAGGAGCAGGATTACCAACATTATATGGTCCGAATTCCCCATTATCCATAATTAAGTAAAAAGCTTCTAATAAATCATTAATATAACAATAAGATCTTATATCCTCTTTTCTACAATCTAAAGTTAACGGTTTATTATCTATAGCATTATTAATCAAATCAGCAATTAATCTTCCATTTTTTATTTTCATTCTTGGACCATAAATTGAAAATATCCTAGCTATTTTTATATCAACACCTTTATATTTTGAATAATAATAACAAACACTTTCAGAAAATCTTTTTCCTTCATTATAACAAGCTTTTGGATCAAGATTATTAACTAAACCTAAATCTTCTTCTTTTACAAAAGTCATTTCCTTTTTAGGTTCTCCATAAATAACAGAAGAAGAAGAAAATAAAACCTTTGAATTATATTCTATAGCTATATCTAAAACATTTTTTGTTGCATGAGAATTTGCAAATAAAGTAGACATAGCGAATTTATCATAATCACCCGGTGAAGTAGGACAAGCCAAATGATAAATTTGTGAAATCCCTAAAAATTCAACATCAAATTTTTTAGCTTCTCTACACTCATTTAAATTTATTTTTGTAGTTAAATCATGATTTATAAGTTCAAAGTTTGGTAATTGCAATAGATGACTTATATTAGATTCTTCTCCAGAAGAAAAATTATCTATACATAAAACATTAAAACCATTTTTTACTAAAGAATCACATAAATGAGAGCCTATAAAACCAGCTCCTCCCGTTACTATTATATTTTTATTCTTTTTTTTATCCATTTTTATTTAATTAATATTTGATATATTCATACCTCCACTTAAATTTTTATTAAAGATGAAAAATTGATTTAATACATTTCCATCTATACTAAATGTTCTAAGTTGAGGACCTCCATACTCATTTGGAGAGGTTATTATTTTTGGTGTAGTAAAACCAGAAGGAGAAAAACCAGAAACATTAACTCCTCCATAAAAATTTTGATCATATGCTAAAAATTGACTCAAAAGTTCAGCATCTTTATTATATACCCTTACATAAGGACTAGCATCTTTATTTATTCCTACAATAATTTCTTTTATACTATCATAATTTACATCAACAACTCCCACAGTAATTCCCCCTCTAAAATCTGGATGAAAAGCAAAAAATTGATTCATAACTTCTCCTTTATAATCAAATACCCTGACTTGCGGACCTCCACTATAACCAGCTCCTGTTATAATATCTTCTTTTCCATCTCCATTTACATCCCCTACTGCAATATTTACTCCACCTCTGAAATTTTCATTATATGCAAAAAACTGACTTAAAACATTACCATATAAATCAAATACCCTGACTTGCGGACCTCCACTATAACCAGCCCCTGTTATAATATCTTCTTTTCCATCTCCATTTACATCCCCTACCGCAATATTTACTCCACCTCTAAAATTTTCGTTATATGCAAAAAATTGCCGAACAAGATTTCCTTCTGTATTAAAAATTCTAACTTGTGGGCCTCCACTATAACCCGTTCCAGTAACAATAAAATCTTTTTCACCATCTAATTTGCCTGAAGCTACATTAACACCACCTTCAAAATTTTCATCATAAGCTAAAAATTCCATTTCAGTATATCCAGAATTAGTTATTTTTTTTACAATAGGTTTTTCACCTGATCCAGAACCTACATACATAGTAAAATTAGCATTTTTTAAAAATTTATTTGCTGATGCTTTATATACAGCAGAATATGCATCAACACCAACTCCTATATTTTTTGATTCTAAAGTATAACCTTCATCTAATAAAATTCTAATTAATTGATCTTTTGGTAAATCCTCATTAGCACTTTTCATAAGAGCTAATATTCCAGAAACAATAGGAGCAGACATAGAAGTTCCAGACCAATATCCGCTATAAGGATCAGAAAAAGCTTTGTAATCTATGTCTAAAAAAGTTGTACTATAAATAGAAACTCCAGGAGCAGAAATATCAACACAAGAGCCATAATTAGCAAAAGGAGCTCTCTTATCCATTTGATCTAAAGCACTAACTCCAAGAATAAAATTATTATTTTTTGTATCAGAACAAACAGGATAAAGATTTTTTTCGTCTAGATTTGTTCCACCATCTTGTACATTATTTCCAGCAGAAACAACAATTAAAACGTCTTTATTAGAAATTTCTCTCAATTTATCTTCAAGATATGTACTTCTTGTAGATCCTACAAAACTCATATTTATTATATCTGCACCATTTTTTACAGCATAGTCTATTGCGTTTACAACATTAAACATACTTCCACCCCCTAAACCATCAAGAACTCTAAGAGGCATAATTTTTACATTTGGAGCTATTCCAGAAATACCTTCATTACCAGAAGAAGCCGCAATTATACCTGAAACAACAGTTCCATGATTAATGCCTTCTATTTTAATATCAGAATTATCATTATAATCATCAGGTATTTTAGGATTTGGATTATTATTAGACAATAAAAAATCCCAACCATTTACATCATCTATATAACCATTATTATCATCGTCTATACCATTACCAGGTATTTCATCAAAATTTTTCCAAATATTATCTTTTAAATCAGGATGATTTATATCTACTCCAGAATCAATAACAGCAACGGTTATAGTATTTTTTCCTCTAGTTATATCCCAAGCTTTATAAGCATTTATCTTATCTAAATACCATTGTCTTTGAATATCTGGATCTGAAGGAGCATAAGAAGTTTCCAAAGCATTCGTATTATAAATACCTAGAAATAAAAAAGAAAAAAATAAAAACGATATTTTTAAAGAAACTTTTTTAATCATAAAATAAAATATTTTCAGTATAATTATAACATATTTTATCACTATCTTCCTAAAAACTTTAAATGATATTTTATATAACTTTTTATATGTTCTCTTGTAACTTTATTTAAAAAAGCTGTCATTATATTTTTGTAATTAGCAGAGCTTCTTATGTGATTATGTATAGCTTTTGCATAAGGAAAATATAATATTTTTTTATTATTTAAATGACATCTTTTACAAATATCCATATCTTCATAATAAAGAAAAAATCTAGAATCCATTCCTGATATTTTTTCAAAAAAATTTCTTTCCATTATGAAAATAGCCCCTAAAACCCAGTCTGGATTTATTTCTTTATTTTTATCTGAATTTTTCATAAAAATTTTATCAATATGTTTTTTACCAAATTTTGTTCTTCCTAAAAAACTTCTTCTTAAAAAAGGAGTATAAAATTTATAAAACATAAAACAAGAATCTTGTATTTTATTATTTGGAAAAATAAGCTTAGGAGCTATTATTCCTATATTTTTATCTTTTTTAATTCTATTTAACATTTTTTTTATATCTTCTTTTTCTATAAAAATATCAGGATTCATAAATAATAAATATTCTCCTTTAGCTTTTTTTGAAGCAAAATTTAAAGCATTTGCATAACCTTTATTTTTTAAAACATAAATTCTTATCTTTTTATTATAATTTTTTAAAATTTCTAAAGTATTATCTTTTGACTCATTATCTACAACAATAATTTCATAATTTATATTATTTAAATTTAAAAGAGGCTCTAAGCATTTTTTTATTAAAGAAGAGCTATTATAAGTCACTATAATAATAGATAAATTAATTTTATTTATTTTATCAACCATTTTGATTTGTTTTTTAAAAAATAATTCCAAGATTTTTTAATTATAGAAGGTTTATAAAAAACATAATATAAAAATTTTTTTAATTCTTCATAAAATATAAAAGGAAAATGAATTATAAAATTTTTTAAATTTAAATTTTTATAAAGCAGTAATAAATGATTTCTATAAGATAAATAGTTTAAAAAATCATTATTTTTTTTATCTCTCATTTTTTTAAGTAAACCTTTTTTATTTTTTAATCCCCTTTCATGATAAGCAATTGATGAAGATATGTATTTAGACTTTAAATCAAAATTTTTCAATCTAAAGGCAAGATCTATATCTTCTTTATACATAAAAAAAGATTCATCAAAAATTTCATAATAATTATTTTTTAATTTAGAAACATTATAAATAGAAGACCTTCGATAAATAGGTAAAGCCCCTGACACACCCCAAACATCAAAATCATTATCATATTTTTTAGAATCGATTTCTCCTTCTGCTATATTTTTAAATTTATAGCCTAAATTAGGTTTTAATCCTAAAGAATCTATAACACTAGTCTTAATGATATTATTTTTCTCATCAAATTTTAATTTTAATAATTTTCCATTACAAGATGAGTAGTTTTTATTATTATCTAAAAACCTAATTAGATAAAAAATATAATTCTTTTCTAAAATAATATCTTGATTTAGAAGTAGTATATATTCAGATTCAGAACTATTAATTGCAATATTATGAGCATTAGCAAATCCTAAATTTTTTGAATTTTTTATTAATTTAATATTTTGATATTTAGACAAAAAATCGTTTTCAATTATGGAAATAGTTTTGTCTGAAGAAGCATTATCTACAATAATAATTTCAAAACCAACAAAATTTTGTTTAAAAATTGAATTTAAACATAATTTTATATATTTTTCAGCATTATAAGTAACTAAATTTATAGATAATTTATTTTTTGGCATTTTTTAATCTATACTTAATAATTTTTATAGGAAATATAATAACAGCATTAAATATTCTTTTTAATCTTCTAGGTTCTTGTATTAATCTAAATAACCATTCTAAATTAAATCTTATAAAAATTTTAGGAGCTCTTTTTTTATAACCTGAAATAAAATCAAAAGTGCCACCAATTCCAATTGCAATTTTTATATTTTTTAATTTATTTAAATTTTCATAAATCCATAATTCTTGTTTTGGTGCTCCAAAAGCAACTAATAAAACATCAGTATTTGAATAATTTATTTGTTCAATTAAAGTTTTTGTTTTATTTTCTACATCAATTAAATTATAATTTTCACCTATTATTAAATTATTTTTATCATATCCTAGATTTTTTCCAGAGATTATTAAATTATTAAATTTATTAAATAAATTTTTTTCTACCCTATTTAATTGATCTTCATTATTTCCTCCAAGTAAAAATATCTTCTTCTCTTTTTTTTCACAAAGTTCTAGTAAATCATAAACAAAATCAGAACCAGATATTCTTTCTTTTAAATAATTTTTTTTATATAGAAATTTTGAAGCTAATATAAGGCCTATTCCATCAGGAATAGAGATATAAGAATTATTTAAAATATTTTTATATTTATCATTCTTTAAAGCTTTTAATATAATTTCAGGATTTGGTGTTGTAATATAAAATTGTTTATTAAATTCAAAAGATTTTTTTAATTCATTTAGAATCTCTTTTTTTGTATTAGTATTAATTTTTATACCTAATATATCAATTTTATTCATCATTTTTTAAAGCCGCATTTATAAGTCCTAAAAATAAAGAATGAGGATTTAAGGGTCTAGATTTTAATTCAGGATGAAATTGAGATCCAACAAAAAACTTATTTTTAGGATTTTCAATAATTTCTACTAAATTATTATCAGGAGAAGTTCCTGCAATTAAAAGACCTTTCTCTTCTAATAATTTTCTGTAT
Source organism: Patescibacteria group bacterium (assembly GCA_021734125.1). Taxonomy (GTDB): domain Bacteria; phylum Patescibacteriota; class Patescibacteriia; order JAGPKW01; family JAGPKW01; genus JAIPGT01. Next base: position 12,132 of record JAIPJN010000006.1, on the reverse strand, counting down.
TCATTATTAAATTCATATCTATGCCTATGTCTTTCAGAAATATTTTCTTTTTTATAGTACTCAAAACTTTTTGAATTTTTATTTAATAAACAAGGATAAGCCCCCAATCTCATAGTTCCACCATAATTCCCATTTTTTATTTTATTTATTTGATCTTTCATTGTATTAATAACTCTATTTTTTCCATCTTCATCCATTTCTTCAGTTGTTGCATCAGATATTCCAGCAATATTTCTAGCAAATTCTATTGTAGCAAGTTGCATTCCATAACAAAGACCTAAAAATGGAATATCATTTTTTCTTACATAAGAAATAGCTTCTATTTTTCCTTCTATTCCTCTAGTTCCAAAACCACCAGGAACAATAACACCATCACAAGATTTTAATTCTTCTAATTTTTCAGGATGTTTTTCATATTCATCTGAATATAACCATTTTATGATAGGTTTTTTATTATAATACCAAGCTGCATGTTTTATAGCTTCAATTACTGAAATATAAGAATCAGAAAGAACATAGTCCCCTGTTTTAAAATATTTACCAACAATTCCTATTGTAATTTCTTCTTTTACCTCTTTTACTTTATTTGCAAAATTTTCCCATTTTTTTAATTCGTTACTAGATTGTCTTTCCTCAAGATTTAATAATTCTATTAATCTTTCATCTAAATTCTCATTTTTAAAATTTAAAACAACATCATATATAGAATCAGCATCAGGAGCAGAAATTATTGCCTTTTTATTTAAATTACAAAATATAGATAATTTTTCTTTTCTTTTTTCATCTAATAATTTTTCAGATCTACAAAGCAAAACATTAGGCTGTATTCCAGAAGAATTCAAAGTTCTAACTGCAGATTGAGTTGGTTTAGTTTTCATTTCTCCTACCATTTTTGGAATAGGAAGATAAGAAACCATAACAAAAATAACATCATCCGGATTTTCGGTTTTCATCATTCTAGCAGCTTCTAAAAACAAAACATTTTGATATTCCCCTACTGTTCCCCCAATTTCTATAACAGTAATTTCAGAATCTGTTTTAGTAGAAGCATCTTTTATTCTTCTTACAACTTCCATTGGTATATGAGGAACAACTTCAACACATTTACCTTTATATTTTAAATTTCTTTCATCTTCTATAACTTTTTTATATACCCTCCCTGTTGTCATATAATTAGTAGATAAAATATCAACATCTAAAAATCTTTCATAATTTCCAATATCTTGATCAGTTTCATCTCCGTCGTCTGTTACAAAAACTTCTCCATGTTCAGTTGGATTCATAGTTCCAGCATCTACATTTATATAAGGATCTATCTTTATACATGTAGTAGAGTAACCTTTAGCCTTTAAAATTTTAGCACAAGATGCTGTAGCAATACCTTTACCAACAGAAGACATAACACCTCCTACAACAAAAATATATTTTTTATTCATCACAAAAAACTTAAATATTAATAAATTTATTTATTTTCCCATATTCCTGTTTGTCTTACAAGTAAATTTTTTGCATTTAATGGATTAGCCATTATTTCCTTTACTATTTTTTCACATCTTATACTTTGAGATCCTTTTATAAGAATTAGATCATTTTGTTTTATTCTATTTTGTATAAATTTTCCTGCATCTTTAGTATTTGAAAATGTAAAAACGGTATTTTCATCCATTCCTGCTTCTATAGACCCTCTTGCTATATCTCTAGATCTTTCCCCAACAGTTATTAATAAATCGATTTCTAAATCTTGAACTCTATATCCTATTTTTTTATGTTCAGATTCAGAACTAGCTCCAAGTTCTAACATATCCCCTAAAACTGCAACTTTTTTACCTAGAATAGATGAAGAACTTAAAGCTTCAAGTGCAGATACAGAAGCAATAGGAGAAGAGTTGTAAGTATCGTCTATAATCCAAGTATTTTTTATTCCCTTTAAAAGTGACATTCTTCCGTTTTGAGGTTTAGTGTCTTCTAAAGAATTTTTTATATCTTCCAAGGTTAAATTAAAAATAACACCAATAGCAAAAGCACTTAAAATACTATAAATTTGATGTTTTCCCAATAAATATTGCATTTTTACATGAGCAGTTTCATTTTTATATTTTAAATCAAATTCAATTCCAGAAGTATAATTATCGTCAAAAGTATTAGTAGAATTAATATTAAATGCTTTAATATCAGCATCTTCATTAATCCCATAAGTAATTATATTAGCATCTATATCTGTTTGACTTTTTTTAATTAAAGGATTATCTAAATTAAGAATTGCTTTTTGATCACTGTCTCCTGTATTAAAAATTTGTAATTTTTCTTTCAAAATATTATCTAAATTATCAAATTTTTCTAAATGAGAAGGTGAAACTTCTGTTAATATTGCTATATCTGGTTTTATAATATTTCTTAAATAAGAAATATCTCCAGGTTTATCAGCTCCCATTTCTAAAATTAATATTTCTGGATAATTTTTATCTTTTTTTAACAATAATTTAATTCCTTTAAAAATATTTATAATCCAAATAAAAAAAGATTTAGAAGTTTCAAGATTCATGATGGTAAGAGGAAGCCCTAATTCACTATTATAACTTTTTGGTGACATTCTAACTTTATACCTATTTTTCAAAACTTCATAAACTGCATTTTTAGAAGTTGTTTTACCAACAGATCCCGTAATTCCTATAATTTTAGGCTTATATTTTTTTACTATTTTTTTTGAAAGAAGTCTTAAAATATTAAATAATATCTTTTTCATATAATTTTTCTTTTTAATTTTCTAATTTTTTTTGAAATTTTTATAATAAAATACCAGAATTTATTATATATTAAATCACATGATCCCATATAATTCATCTTTTCTCCTCCAAATTTAGTTTTAAATTCAGTAATTCCTGAAAAATTGTGTTTATTTAAATAGTTTTCCACATCCTTCTCTTTTTTAAATTTTATTCTATTAAAATTATCATTTATTATATAATTTCCATTTTCTTCATAATATGATGGAGAAATACCTAAAAAATCATATATTTTCTTATTTTTTTCTTTAGCATCTTTTATCATTTCCCATTGTAATAAATAAGGTGCCATTAATTTTCTATATTTATTTGAGCTAGCTCCGTAATAATATGTTGCTTTATTTTTATAAAAAACGCATATAGCAGATGATATTATTTTATTTTCAAAATATGCTGAATATAAATAAGTTTCTATATTTTTTGAATTTAAAAATTTTAATAAATTAATATAATAATCTTTAGTATTTGAAGAAAATTTATCTCTTTTAGTTGTTTCTTTAGTGAGTTTCCAGAATTCTTCAAACTCTTCTGATTCAGGATTTTTAGTTTTGTTTATTTTTATATTGTTTTTTATAGCTTTTTTTATATTATACCTACCCTTTTGTTTCATTTCTTTAAAAATTTGATCCTCATCTTTAAATAGATTAATGAATAAAGTGTTATTTGGTACTTTATTTTCATAAGTTTTAGAAAAACCTAAATTTTTTACAAAAAAATTATAAGCATTATTATAAAAAGTCATTAAATTAGAATAAAAAGAACCATCGAAAGTATCTTTATTAGAAAAAGTAGATTCTAATTTTAAAAAAACAGATTTTTCTTGTTTTGCTATTTTAGAAATTTCAGTAACTAAATTTTTATAAATTTCTGAAGTATAGTCATATAGAGCTGGACCAGCAGGTATATAAAGATAATTTTTATTAAATGGTAATTCTATTTTTAAAACAAGACAAGAAGAAATTATTTTATTATTTTCATAAAAATTAACAAACCAAAATTTTCTATTAAAATATTCCGATTGAAAATCAGCCCAATTTTTTGACTGAAAGTAAGAGGTATATTTTAAAGACAATAATTCTTGTTCTAATTTTTTGTCAGTTTTAGTAAAAATTTTTGTATACATATACCAATATTATAACATAATAATATTTAAACGCTAACTAATAAAATATAATTATTATAAAAAATTATTATTTCAAATTTAATTCAAATAAAGCGATTGTAAGCTATTGACAGAATTTAAAAAGATGATAGAATATTATCAATGCCGAATTGGAAGGCTATTTTACATTTAAATAAATGGTGGAAATTCAGAGTATAAATCAATTCAATTCTTTTTATTATAAGAGTTTGATCCTAGCTCAGGATGAACGCTGGCGGCGTGTCTAAGGCATGCAAGTCGAATGCGCGTAATGGCGCATGGCAAACGGGAGAGTAACACTTTGGTAATCTGCCTCTTACTCAGGAATAACCTATCGAAAGATAGGATAATACCTGATAGCTTTATTAAACATAAGTTTAATAAATAAAGATTTTTCGGTAAGAGAGGAGCCTGAGGCTTATCAGCTAGTTGGTAGGATAACAGCCTACCAAGGCTATGACGAGTAGCGGGTGTGAGAGCATGACCCGTCTCACTGGGACTGAGACACTGCCCAGACACCTACGGGTGGCTGCAGTCAAGAATCTTCCACAATGCACGAAAGTGCGATGGAGCGACGCCGCGTGAACGATGAAGCCTTTAGGGGTGTAAAGTTCTTTTCTTAGTGAAAAATTTTTGATGTTAACTAAGGAATAAGGGGCTGCTAACTACGTGCCAGCAGCAGCGGTAATACGTAGGCCCCGAGCGTTATCCGGTTTTATTGGGCGTAAAGAGTCTGTAGGTGGTTTATTAAGTCAAACGTTAAATATCTCGGCTCAACTGAGAAAAGGTGTTTGATACTGATAAACTAGAGGACGGGAGAGGCAAGTGGAATTGGTGGTGTAGTCGTTATAAGCGTTAATATCACCAGGAACACCAAATGCGAAGGCAACTTGCTAGAACGATCCTGACACTGAGAGACGAAAGCGTGGGTAGCGAATGGGATTAGATACCCCAGTAGTCCACGCCGTAAACGATGAGCACTAAGTATTGGAAGTATCGACCCTTCCAGTGCTGTTATATTAAAGCTAACGCCTTAAGTGCTCCGCCTGGGAAGTACGGTCGCAAGACTAAAACTCAAAGGAATTGACGGGGACCCGCACAAGCGGTGGAGCATGTGGTTTAATTCGATAATAAGCGAAAAACCTCACCAAGGCTTGACATCATGATCATATTTCTAGGAAACTAGAAAGTCAGTTCGGCTGGATCAATGACAGGCGCTGCATGGTTGTCGTCAGCTCGTATCGTGAGATGTACGGTTAAGTCCGGTAACGAGCGCAACCCTCATCGTATGTTACATACATGCGAGACTGCCGTGGTTAACACGGAGGAAGGTGGGGATAACGTCAAATCAGCATGGCCCTTACGCCTTGGGCTACACACGTGCTACAATGGGGAGTACAAAGGGTTGCCAAAGCGCAAGCTGGAGCTAATCCTAAAAACTCTTCTCAGTTCGGATTGAGGTCTGAAATTCGACCTCATGAAGTTGGAATCGCTAGTAATCGTGAATCAGCACGTCACGGTGAATACGTTCTCGGGTCTTGTACACACCGCCCGTCACGTCAAGAGAGTTGGTAATACCCGAACTTCGATGTTATATCGTAGGAAGGTAGGACCAGCAATAGGGATGAAGTCGTAACAAGGCAGGGGTAGCGGAAGCTGTTCCTGGAATTACTCCTTTTTAGGGAGATTTGAGTCTTTTCTTTGAAAAGATTCAGGTCGCACTTTCCTTATGAAAGTGGGAAATCAGATTTATCTGGTTTTCAGGCAAAATTTTTTGCCAAACTCTCGTATTTCTACCATTTATTTAAGTGTAAAACCTTTTATTAGGCTTATACTTTGCAATTAAACATTCATTTATGAATGTTTTTTTGTTTAAAATAAAAATATAATTTATAAAAAATACACGTAAAAATAAACGTGCAATTTTATATAAAAACGTTATTTTTAAAATTAATTATATTTAAAAATGAAATTACAAAATTAAACGTTTTTTATTAAAATATTGTAGTGACCAACGATCGTTGGTCACTACGGGAATTTATATAATAAAACTATATTTTACAATAAAAAAATTCCGCTTAACATTACGTTAAACGGAATAGAATTGTATATGTAGAAACCAACTATGGTTGATTCAAACAATTACAATTCTTTAGAAAATGAATACCCTACACACACTTTTAATGTGTACATAGGGTTTCCTTCAAGATTTGCCCAATAATCAGGCTGTATTTCAGCACCGATTATTAGGTTGGATTTAATTACCTTAAATCCAATTTCTGGGGTAAATCCTGAATTACCCCAATCAGTTATGACTCCATAGGAGTCATAAATGGGAATCTCCAGCTTTGTGAAGGGAAACTTCACAAAGCTTTTTAAATAGGTTTCTTTACCTATATGATAAGTAAAAAAACCTCCAAATTGTTCTTCTGCCAAATTAACAGAAGAACTTATTTTAAAATCCCCTTTCTTATATGAAACAAGAAGGGAGATTTTAGGTACCCAATAAAAACTTGAGCACCCTGGCTCGGCAAGCTTCCACTCTGAAGCAAGTCCGAACCTTAATCCTTCAAACCCATATAATGATAATATGGGTTTGAAATTGATCCCTATAAGTCCTTCTTGGACTATATAGGGATTCAAAATAAACTCAACCTCCAATTTTTTCGTTAGAGGTTTTTTAAGAGATGCTTCTAACATGACCAGGTTATTAATCCTTTCCTGGTCATATTTATTCATGTCTTCTCGCTGATCGAAAGGAACGGCGAGAATATTTATCACATTGAAATTCACCAGCGTCTCAGCACTGATGAAACTGACAGAAAAGAAAAAAATCACCAAAAAAAATAATACCTTTTTCATAATTCCTCCACACCCCCTATTTTTATTAGGGATTTTTTGATTTTTAAGATATATATAATATAACATATTTTATATAAAATGTCAATAGATGTGGAATATGCAAGGACATTTGGAGGATTTTTATATAAAAACATTAATGGATAAAATTGGGTGGAACGCGCCATGGCGCGTTCCCACATGAATTATAAAATAAAACATTATTTTTTAAATTAAACGCACATGAAAATAAACGTGCAATTTTATATAAAAACATTAATAGACAAAAATGGAACGCGCCACGGCGCGTTCCTACATAAATTATAAAATAAAAAATTATTTTTTAAATTAAACGGGCGCACAATGTGCGCCCCTACATAAATCATAAAATAAAACATTATTTTTTAAATTAAATGGGCGCACAATGTGCGCCCCTACATAAATTATAAAATAAAAAATTATTTTTCTTCCTCAAACTCTTTTTCTATTTCCTCAAATTCATTTTTTACATTTTGAAGTTCTTTTTTACTCTCTTTTACCAAACCTAAAGCTTCTTTTACTTTTTTTAAACCCTCCTCTACATTAAGTTCTTTTTGATTTTCAAACCAAGAAGAAATTTCCTCTAATTTTTTTAAATTTTTTGATAAATCTACTTTATTTTCAGACATATTTTTTAGTTAATTTATTTTATTCTCTCCCCTATTATATTTCCATCACTAAGAGTAACAGAAAAATCCTCTTTTATTTTTATATTTTCTTTTTTACTTACTATTTTTCCATCTTTATCTCTAATAATAGAATAACCTAATTTTAAATGTTTTTCAGGATTATTTGATTCAATATTTTTTCTAAAATTTTCTGTTTTGTATTCAAGCTCACCTATCTTAGTTTTAATATTTTTTAAATAAGTAGATAATTTATATAAAAAATTATCATAAAAATTAGTAATTTCTTTAATATATGATTTAATCTTAAATTCAGATTCTAAAATCTTAGAATTTAAAATATTAATATAATTTTCAAATTTACTTTTTACTAATTTTTCATAAGAATCAATATTTATTTTAGCCTTATTCCAAGAATCATTAAGATAAGATGCAACTCCAGTTGGAGTAGAAGAATAATAATCAGATACAAGAGCTGTAAGAGGAATATCTTTATCATGTCCCAAGCCAGAAATTACAGGAACTGGAAAATTAGCAACTTCTCTTATAAAATTTTCATTATTAAAAGAGGCAAAAGATTCAAGTGATCCTCCCCCTCTTAAAATACACAAAACATCTATATCTTTACATTTCATAGTTTTTATAGCAGGAAGAAGATCATGAATAGCTTCAGCACCTTCTACGCTAGAATGAATTAATTTAACTTGATATCCATAATTACCAAGATTATTTAAAAGATCATTTATAACAGCACCACTTCTTGAAGTAATAACACCAATTTTTTTAGGAAATTTAGGAATAATCTTTTTTTTATCTTCATCCATTAAACCCTCTTTTTCAAGTTTTAATTTTAATTCATCATAAGCTTTTTTAAGAGCTCCTTCTCCAAGAAGTTCAACAGTATTCGCAATAAAAGTAAATCTACCATTAGGTTTATAAATATTAGAATTACCATTTACAACAATTTCCATACCTTCTTCTAAATCTATAGAAGATTTTTGATAATTAAATTTCCAAATAGCACAATTCATTACTGCATTATCTTTTTTATCTTTAATAGAAAAATAAACATGGCCTTTAGCTGTGTTTTTAGTAAGTTGTACAACTTCTCCTTGAACTTTTACTTTAATTTGTTTTATAGTTAAATTTAAAAGATCCAAAAAAGAAGAAACTGTAAATATATTATTTTCTATAATTTCTTTTGTTTTTTTATCATCTAACATGTGATAATTCTAACATTTTTTTTTATAATCTTAAAGTTCCAAAAATACACTAATTCTGCTATTATGTAATAATAAAATAAAATAAAATGAATATAGAAATAATAAAAGAAACAAAAGATTATATTATTATAAATAAACCGTCTGGGTTAACTGTCCATAAAGCTAATGAAAAATATCCTGAAGCTACATTAGTAGATTTTTTAATTGAAAAATATCCAGAAATTGAAAATATAGGAGAATCAGAATTAAGACCAGGAATAGTTCATAGATTAGATAAAAACACTTCAGGATTAATGATAATAGCTAGAACTCAAGAGGGATTTTTATATTTTAAAAATCTTTTTAAAGATAGAAAAATTATTAAAAAATATTTAGCTTTAGTTCATGGAAATATATATTCAGATCTTACAATAGAAAATAAAATAGGAAGATCAAAAACAAATAAATCAAAATTTTGTGTTACAGATAATGACAAAGCAAAAGAAGCAGTTACTAAAATAAAAGTAGTGCAAAATTATAAGAAATTTTGTTTGATAGAAGCTGCTATTAAAACTGGAAGAACACATCAAATAAGAATTCATGCCCAATCTATTTCTAGATATATAGCTGGTGACAATGTATATAAACCAAAGTCTATAAAAATACCAAATAAATTAAATAGATTATTTCTTCATTCATATTACTTAGAATTTATTGATATATATGGAGATAAACAAAAAATAAAAATAGAACTTCCAGAAGAATTAAAAAATTTTTTAAAAACTTTAGAAAATGGATAAAAATATTATTACAATAACCGGTAAACCTGGATGTGGAAAATCAACAATAGCTGAAATGATAGCAAAAAAATTGAATTATAAACTTATTTCTTCAGGTGATATAGCAAGACAAATAGCGAAAGAAAAAGGTATTTCAGAAGATGTATTTTTTTCAAAATATATAAAAAAACACCCAGAAATAGACTATGAAATAGATGATAGAGTTATTGAGTATTGTAAAAATAATAATAATATTGTAGTTCCCACTAGAATGGCTGGAATTTTGTTAGAAAAGGAAAATATTGAATCTTTTAAAGTGTATATGCAAGGAGATTTTTCTGTAAGAGTAAATAGAATTGCAAAAAGAGAAAATAAAAAAATTAAAATAGTAGAAAAAGAAACTATAAAAAGAAGAAAATCTGAAGTAAAAAGATATAAGAAATTATATAAAGTTGACATAAATAATCTTTCAATATATAATTTCGTAATATATACTCACTTTACCCAAAAATCTGAAAACAAAATTCAAGTTTTCAGAAATTATTTTGGAGAAAAAGATGAAGATTATATAAAAATTAATAATACAATGCCGGATAATTTATCCAATATTATCATTAAAGAATATAAAGAATATGTCAGAAGAAAAAACAACACAAAAACCTAAATCTCAAGAAAAAGATTTAGAAATAAAAAAAGAACAAAAAGAAGTAAATGAAAATAATTCTGCTAAAGAAGGTGAAGAAAAAACAGCAATAAAAGAAAATTCAACTGAAAAAAATGAAAAAAAAGTAGAAACAGAAAAGAATTCTGTTAAAGAAAAAACAGTTAAAGACAAAAATATTATTTCAACTTCAGAAATAAAAACAGGTATGTATATTAAGGTTTATCAGAAAATATCTGAAGTAGATTCAAAAGGAAAAGAAAAAATTAGAACCCAAGCCTTTGAAGGTTTAGTTATTAGAAGAAAACATGGAAATCAAACAGGTGCTACATTTACAGTTAGAAAAGAATATAAAACTGGACATGTTGTGGAAAAAATTTATCCAATAAATTTACCTTCTATAGAAAAAGTAGAACTTCTTAAGAATTTAAACAAAGTAAAGAAATCAAAAATTCTTTTTGTAAGAAACAAAAAAAGAAGAAAATTAAAATATGAAACAATATAAAATATATAAAAAATATGTAGGGGCCAGCGATCGCTGGCCCCTTTTTATGATAAATATTTGGATTATTAATAATAATTGATTTTATATAAAATAATTTATAAGTTATTTTTTATAGAAAATACGGTTAAAAAAGTTAAAAACCTTTCTTTAGCATCTTCAACTCCCCTATTATAAGCATTTTTAAATTCATCATTTTTATTTTCTAAATTATAATAAGTAATTAAGTCTTTTGACTTAATATTTCTAGTGTTTTCTAAAATTTCATCGAATGTTTTTTGTATTTTTTTCATCTCTAAAAAAATAATATAATAATAATTTTTTTGAGGAACACAAAGATCCCCACGAGCTTAAAAACCATGCAATATGGTTCTTAAAAACCAACTGCGACGAAGGTCACTCGATGAGGATCTTGATGTCGCAGTTGGTATTCAATTTTCACGATAGAATTTTACCATAAAAAGGCTCCTTAGTAAAATAAATTTTAGATTAAAATTATATTAAAAAAAGCTAATTTTTTTAAAAAATATTTAAATAAAAAAATAAATGTTATAATAAGATAGAAAAAATAATTAAAAAATAATGATTTTATTTAAAAAAAACATAAAAAAAGTAGGATTAGTATTAGGTGGTGGTGGAGCTAGAGGGTTTTTTCATATTGGAGTCTTAAAAGCTTTAAAAGAAAAAAATATAAAGATAACAGAAATATCAGGAACATCAATAGGTGCAATTATAGGCGCTGTTTATTGTTCTGATCCACAAATTGATTTTAATAAAATTTTAGGAGAATTAAATTTATTAAAAATTTTAACTAAGTTAGAATTTTCTGATAAAAAAACTGTTGAAAATCTAATAAAATTTCTAAAAACTTTTATAAAAGCTGATAATTTTTCTGATTTAAAAATCCCATTATCATTTAATGCAACAGATATAAATACGGGTGAGGAAATTATATTTAAAGATGGTCCTCTTTTCCCTGCTTTAATTTCTAGTATGGCAATACCTGGAATTTTTCCGCCAGTAGAAATAGATGGTAAATATTTAAGTGATGGCGGAATATTGGATAATACCCCGATAAAGTTAATAAAAAAGAATAAACACATATTACTTTCTAATTTAGATATGTCTTTATTAGAAATAAATAAAAATGATAGAATTTCAGTATTAAAAAATTCTATAAAAATAATGCAAAGAAAAGAAAGTATTGAAGATATACATTATTTTAAAAATATGAAAAAAATAAAATTATTATCATTAAATCCAGACATAGCAATAAATTCATTAGATTTTAGAAAAAAGAATTATAAGGAACTTATAAATTATGGGTATCAATTAACTTTAGAAAAACTAGAAAATGAAAAATTTGTATAATTTATTTAATAATATTAATAATAATTATTGATTATGGGAACGCGCCATGGCGCGTTCCTTTTTAAATGTAAAAAATATTAATTTAAAATTAAAACGCACATTAAATAATCCGAAATAAACCGTGTAATTTGTTTAATAATATTAATATAATAATTATTGATTGTGGGAACGCGCCGTGGCGCGTTCCTAC
>JAIPJN010000005.1 GCA_021734125.1 Patescibacteria group bacterium | reverse complement strand
TACTAAAAATATCTGGCCCCTTATCTCTAGACCAAGCATCTATTAATTCATCTCTTAAATTTTCATATCTAATTTTTTTATAAGATACTTTTACATAAGGATGATCATCTTTATAAGCCTTTATTAAAGGAGAAAAATCAGAAGAATTATCCCAAACTCTCCAATAAGAAAGATTTACATTTTCTACTTCATCTTTAATTCTAGAAGAAATAACAGTGTCTTTACAACCAAAACCAGGTAAAACAACTAATAAACTTAAAAAAAGAAATAAAATAAAAACCTTTTTCATAATAATATATTTATATTTACACTAAAATTATATCATTTTTTAGATTCTATTGCACTTTTTAATACTTCAAATTCATTCCAATTTATTTTTTCTCCATTTTTAGAAACTATACATCTCTCAGAGCCTTTACCTGTAGCAACAATAACATCTCCAGGTTTTGAAATATTAACAGCTCTTAAAATAGCATCTTTTCTAGAATCTATTTTAAAACAATTAATATTTTCTTTTTTAGAAGAAGCAGCAGAAACACCAGAAAAAACATCATTTATAATTTCTTTTGGATCATCATCATAAGGATCTTCATTTGTAACAAAAACATAATCACATAATTTCCCAGCAATTAAACCTTTCTGATATCTAGATTTTTTATCTCTTCCACCACCACAAGAACCTAAAACACAAATTAGTTTGGAATTATTTTTTAATGTTATATTTTTTAAACTTCTATAAACTCTTTCAAGTGAGATAGGATCATGAGCATAATCAACAACACCAAAAACTCCTTTAGTATTTGGAACAAATTCCATTCTACCAGAAATAGTAACTATTTTTTCTAAAGATTTTTTAACAGAATCAAGATTAACACCCAAAGAAATAGCGCAACTTGAGGCAGAAATAGCACTATAAATATTATAAACACCAAATAAATTAAGTTTTATTCTAGAATTCTCAAAAGAAGAAGGATTCTTTTGATAAATTAAATCAAAAGAAGTTTTAATATCTAAATCTAAATTCCTAGCAAATATAAAACTATATTTTTCATCAGAAATAAAATCAGAAACATCTATTTTATTATCACCATCATAAACTATATTTCCATAAATTTTATCAACATCAAAATTTATAAAATCTAAAACAGAAGAATCATTAAAATTAGCAATTATAGTTTTCGGAATGTAGTTACCATTAATAAATTTTTTACTTCTATTTTCTAATTGTTTAAATAATTTTAATTTCATTTTCTTATAATTTTCAAAACCGCCATGAGCTTCTATGTGTTCTGGGGTAATATTAGTAAAAATACAAATATCATATTTTATACCAAAAGATCTAAATTGTTCTATACCTTGAGAAGTAGTTTCAACAATAGCAACATCACAAAGTTCTTTTTTCATAGAAAAAAGTAATTTTTGCATTTTAAATCTTCCCTGCATGCCTTGTTTAGTTTCATTTTCCCAAATTTTATTTCCTATTTTAAAATTAATAGTTGTCGTCATTCCAACTCTATAATTATTTTCTTCTAAAATAGAAGCTAACATATTAGCAGTAGTAGTTTTACCATTAGTACCAGTAATTCCAACAATTATCATTTTTCTTGAAGGAAAACCATAAAATAAAGAAGCTAAAAAAGCTAATGTAAAATGATAAAAATTAATAAAAAATTTGGGAGTAATTTTTCTAATAAATTGTTTAATTTTATAAAAAAACATCTTATTTTTTTAAAACTTGTTTAATTTGATCTTCAACAGACAAATTAGAATCAATTGAATTTAAAGAGTCTTTTGCTTCTTTTTCAGAAAACCCTAAACTAATAAGAGCTCCTATAGCTTCATCTGAAACATCTTTCAAATTATCACTCTTTAATATATCTTCTAAATTTAACTTACCTGCAAGTTCTAAAATAATCCTTTCTGCTGTTTTTTTACCTATCCCCTTAATTTTAGAAACAATATTAACATCACCAGTCGCTATTCCTTCTTTTAAAATATTTATATCAGAACCAATAAGTATAGATGAAGCTGATTTTGGTCCAACTCCCTTAACAGAAATTAATTTTTCAAAAAATTCCCTTTCAGAAATATTAGAAAATCCAAAAAGATCAGAAGAGTCTTCTTTTAAATTTTGATAAATATATAATGATATTTTATCTGAAACATTAAAAGAAAAAAGCTTAGGAGAAGCTATATAAACCTTGTAACCAATTCCTGAAACATTTATAACAAAAAAGTCAGAAAAAACATTTAATATAAAACCTTCAAGATAAAAAATCATAATTTTTCAAATAAAATTCCTTTTTCTTTTTTTGTAAGCATATCCTTAGCTATTTTAGCAGAATTTGGAATTAAAATCTCTAAAATAGAAGATACTTTATATAATAAAATACTTAAATTATTTAAAATATTTTCAATTTCATCTTTATTTTCCATTTTCCAAGGAGCTTTTTCAGTAATATATTCATTGGCCAAAGAATTTACTTCATTAATCTTTAAAAAAGCTTTTTGTAATTCATACTCTTCAATATATTTATTAAATTGTTCAAAAGGCTCTTTTATAAAATTATTATTAAAATCTTTTTCAATTTTATTTTCATCTAAAAAATAAGAAACTTCATTTTTATTAGCAAGATGTATAACTCTATTTAAAAGATTACCAAAATTATTAGCTAAATGAGAATTATATAAATCAACAAGTGTAGATTCTTTATAAGGACTATCAGCAAAAGTAGACATTCCAACTATAAGATAATATCTAAAAGCATCTAAATTATACTTATTAATTTGTTCTATAGGATCTACAACATTACCAATACTTTTACTCATTTTATTTCCATTATTATCTAAAATAGTTCCATGACAAAGTAATTTTTTAGTAAAATCAAAATTGAAAGATTTAAGCATTCCTTGAAAAATTCCACCTTGAAATCTTAAATTATCAGGACCAAAAATTTGAATAGTTTCACAATTTTCATTATTCCACCATTCCTCATAACTCTTATTGTTAAATTTTAAAGCAGAAAGATAATTAGTTAAAGCATCAAACCAAACATACATAACTTGACTACTGTCATTTGGAACTTCAACTCCCCAAGGTAAATTTTCTACACTTCTAGAAATAGATATATCAGAAATTTGAGAATTAAAATTATAAAGCTCATTCGATTTAAAATCAGGTTTTATATTATTTCCTGATGATAAAAAATCAGAAAGAGCTTTTCTATATTTAGAAAGTTTTAAAAACCAATTTTCTTCTTCTATTAAAATAGGTTTTTTATTATGCAAAGGACATTTTCCATCAACTAAATCATTTTCAAAAACAAAAGACTCACAACCAACACAATATAATCCTTTATACTTCTTTTTATAAATATCTCCATTTTTAAATGAAATATTCCAAAACTTTTTAGCATTTTCTTTATGAAAATCAGAAGATGTTCTATAAAAATTATCATAAGAAATATTAAGCAAAGAACAAAAATCTTTAAATATTTGAGTATTTTTATTAACTAATTCAATAGGTTCTAAACCTAATTCTTTAGCTTTTAAATATATTTTTAAACCATGTTCATCTACACCAAGATTAAAAAAAACATTATCTTTAGAACTTATACTTCTTTTATATCTAGAAATAACATCAGCTTGTATAAATTCTAAAGCATGTCCTAAATGTGGATTTCCATTAGCATAAGGCAAAGTTGCTGTTATATAAAACTTATTAAACATATATAAGTTAAAGGGTTAATAATTAAATACATTATAACATATAAAATTATAAGTAAACTAAAATTTGACAAAAGAAGATAATTATATTAGCATGAAAAAGTTAATATATAGCGGGATGGAGCAGTGGCAGCTCGTCTGGCTCATAACCAGAAGGTCGTAGGTTCAAATCCTACTCCCGCAACCAAAAAATCGCCCATTTATTTAAATGGACGATTTTATTTTTACTGGGTGTACATTATCACATACAATATTTTTACTAACTACAAGAAGCATCAGCAGAAGTTGCAGTAGAACTCAATTCATTCTCACAAGCTTCAATATTTAAATTATATTTACAAAAAGCCTGTTTTATAGCATTTGCATCTACCCCAGACTCTTCATATTTATTATTTACAACCCAAGTAGGACTAGCTCCAATATTTAAATCTTTAGCAATTTGAGTATTTTGTTCAAATAAATAAGTACCTTCAGAAGAAGAAACACAATTATCTATTGTGGCAACATCCATTCTTCCATTAAAACATTCTGCATAATCACCATCTTTTATACCTTGATCAATTCTACACCAAGTATATTCTAAAAATTTATCAGGATAATAATTATTTACACATAAACTCCTAATATCTTCTTCAACCTCATATCCACCATGAAGAGAACAATAATATTTATCGTTAGATCTTTGTTCACACATACCCTTAGCAATATCATTTAAATTATTAAATTCTTCTTCAGTATAATGATCCCCTATATAATTAACATTTATATTAATGTTATCGTCTTTAAAATTTTCATTCACTTCTTTTAAAGCATCTAAAGCTTGAGTTCCATAAGGACAATCACTCATAACAAAAACATCTAAGTTTTTAGCTATTTCTTGTCTACATACAAGAGCAGAAGAACAATCAGGATCTAAACAATCTACTAAACCATTTCCTGTATCGTCTTTAGAATTATCACATATTTCTAAAGATGGGTTAAATTCTGAACCAACAGCAAGTTCTAAATATTCACCTTTTTCATATAAATAATTTTGTACATTTTGATATCCCTCTCCACCCTTAACATTTTCTGCAAATAAGAAAGATGGTAAAAATTCTAAATCATTTTCTTCGTATATTTTCTTTCCCTCTTCAGTATTATAATCAATCTTTTCTATATTAAGGCCTTTAAATATTTGCGAAAGAGAAGCTACAACTTGATCTGCAAAAGCACAATCTTCACATCTTTCATCATTTAAAATTGTAAGGTCTATAGTTTCAGGATCATAATATTCACAATATGATTCATCTCCTTCTGTTATGCATTTACCAATCTTATCAGCTTCTTCAACACAATCACTATCAACTACACAAGCAGGAATGTCAAAACATGCTTTATAATCATAATCTATTTGAGAACATAAAAATCTTTTTATACTAACTTCATCTCTTGCTGATTGATATTTTTCATCATTTATATAAAAAGTAGGACTAGCAGCAACTTGCAATTCATTAGCTTTTTTCATATTTTCTTTTAATAATTCCTCACCTTCTTCACCCTCATAACAGGTTTTAATTTGATCTAAAGAAGTAATAAAAGATTCTGCTGCACAATCTCTCCAATTATCTGGAATTTCTGAATATGATTCATTCATACAAGAAATCATATCTAAATATTTATCTGGAGCATATTCTTTAGCACAAAGTTCAACTATATTTCCTTTTACTTCAGGATCGCCATGTAAAGAAGTTAAATTACCAGTATCGTCTAAATTTACTATATAATTTATATTATAATCTATAACTTCACCCATGGAATCTAAAACTGAATCCATAGTATTCATAGCTTCAACACCATAAGGACATTGACTCATAGCATAAAGATCTACTTTTACTTTTTCACCATTATATGAAGATGCTATTGAAATATTAGAAAATAGACCTACAGTATTTAAATATAAAAATAAAAAAACAAGAAAACCTAAAGAAGAAAAAATTAAAAAGATTCTTTCAAAATTAATTTTATTATTAGATTTAGTAAAAAAATCTTTAATTTTATTAGATTTTAAATTTTCTTTTATTTCTTCTGTTTCTTCTTTAGAAGAAATATTATTTTCATTTTTATTTGTATCCTTTTCTTTTAATTCCTCCAAGTTGTTTTGCTCTTCATTATTA
Source organism: Patescibacteria group bacterium (assembly GCA_021734125.1). Classification (GTDB taxonomy): domain Bacteria; phylum Patescibacteriota; class Patescibacteriia; order JAGPKW01; family JAGPKW01; genus JAIPGT01. The sequence continues at coordinate 28,457 of JAIPJN010000005.1, read as the reverse complement.
TCCATATTTTTTACTTAACTTTTTAATTAATAAATATAAAAACGGAGGCGACTAGCGGATTTGAACCGCTGTAAAGGGTTTTGCAGACCCTGACCTAACCACTCGGACAAGTCGCCAAAATTATTTAGAGTTATTTTAACAAACGAAAGCTAAAAAAACAACAGTTTAAAATTACCTGATTTCACAATTATCTATATAATGTTCATCTACAAGCATTTTTCTAGCTTGCTCAAACCACTCATCTGTATAAGCACCTAAAAAATGATAATTTTTATCTAAAACATTTTCATGTATATTAACTTTTTGCATAGCATATTTCATACATCCAGAAATTAATTTTCCAATTTCCATAATATCATCAATATCAAGTAAACTCTTTTCTATTGTAGTTCTAAATTCATGATTTATACTAGAAGATTTTATTATATCTATACTTCTTTTTATTAAATTAGTATCAATATCTACATCAATAATTTTTTTATATTTATCCAAAGGAGCTTTAACATCCATAGCTATATAATCAATCAAATCATTTTCCAAAAGATCTGCAATTAAATTAGGATCTGTTCCGTTAGTATCTAATTTTACTAAAAAACCCTCTTTTTTTATTTTTAAAATAAAATTTTTTAAATCAGATTGCATAGTAGGTTCACCACCTGTTATAACTACACCATCAAGCTTATTTTTTCTTTTTTTAAGAAAATTAAAAAATACTTCTTCAGGGATAAAAGTATTTTTTATTTTTTCTATTTCAGATGGAATAACAAGCTCGCTATTATGACAATATTTACATCTAAAATTACAGTAAGGTGTAAAAACTATGCAACTAACATAACTAGGAAAATCTAATGTGCTAAATTTTTGTATTCCAGATATTATCATAAATTATTTTTTGCCCAAATTAAAAAATCATACTCTTCAGATGTTCTAAAAATTTCTTCTTTTTGTGTATTATCTTTAAAAATAATAACAGAAGGAACAGACATAACAGAATATTTTTCAGCTCTACTTAAAAAATCATCATTACTTTCGTCTAAAGCTTCACCATTAAAATTTATTTCTTTTAAAACATTTTTTTTAAAATTTGGACACTTAAAACAATTACTAGTTGTAAACAGTAAATAATACATAAAAACAAAAATTATTCAGAATATTGATCTAAAAATCTAGAGTTCATGGAATTTACAACACTAAAAGTTTTTCTAGAACAAGCTTCTGCTTTTTTACCAGTGTTCATTTGTGAAACAGGACGATAATAACCCATAGTTCTCATCCAAACTTCACATTTTGTTCTTTTATTTTGTATAGTCATATACCTTTTTTTAATTTATTAATTATATTTAATAAAATTTTTTAATAAAAATCAAGCCAAACAGCCAGAAAGTTATTTATAACTTTCTTCGTCCCTATAAGTTTTTCTAAACTCTTCATCTAAATCAGAATCTGAAGTAATACCAAGTTCTCTATCACATATAGGGCAAAAATCATGTTCCCCCGGAATATAACCATGAATAGGACATATTGAAAAAATAGGAGTAATAGTTAAATATGGAATTCTATGTTTTTCAAGAACCTTTTTTACTAAAACTTTACAAGTGTCAGAAGACATTCTTTCCCCAGTATAAAGATGTAAAACAGTTCCTCCTGTATATTTTCTTTGAAAACTTTCTTGATTTTCTAAAGCTTCAAAAACATCATCAGTATAACCAACTGGAAGTTGAGAAGAATTTGTATAAAAAGGAGCTTCTATTGTTCCTGCTTGTAAAATATTTTGATATTTCCTTTGATCTTCTTTTGCAAATCTATAAGTAGCGCCTTCTGCTGGAGTAGCCTCTAAATTATATAAATTACCAGTTTCTTCTTGAAAATCTACAAGCTTTTCTCTCATATGATCTAAAACTCTTTCAGCAAATTTTTTACCTTCTTCTGTTGTTATATTTTCAGAATCAGAATAAAAATTTCTAATAGCTTCATTTAAACCATTAATACCAATTGTAGAAAAATGATTTTTTAATCGACCTAAATACCTTTTTGTATAAGGAAAAAGACCTCTATCTATCCATTTTTGTATTTCCTTTCTTTTTATTTCTAAAACATTTTTAGCAACTTCCATTAAATAATCTAGCCTCTTTAAAAATTCTTTTTCATTATCTTTATAAACATAACCAATTCTTGCTGAATTTATAGTAACAACACCAACAGAACCTGTCATTTCAGAAGAGCCAAATAAACCTCCACCTCTCTTTTTTAATTCTTTTAAATCAAGTTGCAATCTACAACACATAGATCTAACATCTCCTGGATCTAAATCTGAATTTATAAAATTTTGAAAATAAGGAACTCCATATTTAGCTGTCATTTCAAATAATAAATTAGCATTTTCAGTATCCCAATTAAAATCAGAAGTTATATTATAAGTAGGAATAGGAAAAGTAAAAATTCTACCCTTAGCATCACCTTTTAACATCACATTAATAAAAGCTTTATTAATTATATCCATTTCCTTTTTTAATTCAGAAAAAGTATAATCAAAATATTTTCCTCCTAATTTTAGCCTTTTATCCTTTAAATCTTCTGGAACAGTCCAATCTAAAGTTATATTAGTAAAAGGGGTTTGAGTTCCCCATCTAGATGGTATATTAGAATTAAAAACAAAAGACTGAATATTTTGATAAACATAATCATAAACTTCACTTTCTATAAATTCCTCTTTTTCTTTTTCAGATGGAAAAGTAATTTTATTATCTTCTATTTTTTTTCTTAATTCTATTTCATACTTTTTCACAAAAGGAGCCATATAAGTATCAAAACTAGAAAAAGCTTGAGCTCCAGCCCATTCATTTTGCAAAGTTCCTAAAAAATTAATCATTTGGGCAACAGCAGAACTTAAATGTTTAGGTGAATTAGATTCTATTTTATCGCTAACACCATTAAACCCTTCTTCAAGTAAAGCTCTAAGACTCCAACCAGCACAATATCCAGAAAACATATCAAGATCATGTATATGAAAATCTCCATTTCTATGAAAATCTCCAGCTTCTTTAGGATAAAGACAAGAAAGCCAATAATTAGCTGTAACTTTACCAGAAGTGTTAAGCATTAAACCACCTAAAGAGTAGCCTTGATTAGAGTTAGCATTTACCCTCCAATCTAACTTATCTAAATATTCAGATACAGTTTTATTAACTTCTACAACAACATCTTTTTCATTTCTAGCAATTTCTCTTTTTTCTCTATATCTAATATAAGCTTTAGAAGTAGAAGCATGACCATTTTCTATTAAAACAGTTTCAACAGTATCTTGTATATCTTCTATTGTTGGTATAGAATCACCAAATTTATTAAACAATTCTTCTTTTACTTTTTTAGCAAGTTCTTTAGATTGATCTTCATTATCTCCACCAACAGATTTAGCTGCTAAAAAAATAGCTTTTTCTATTTTTGATATATCAAAATTAACTATAGCTCCATTTCTTTTTTTTACCTTTGTTATAGACATAATATAAACAAGTTATTAACAATTTATATACAACAATAGACAGAAAAATAAATAATTATATTTTCAATCTCTTTAAATATATAATAGCATTATAAATAAAAAATATTTTAATTTTTTTTGAACAATTTTTAATCTAATATTAGACATAAAACATAAATATCCACAGGCGTCTTTAGCCAAAAAAATGGCTTTTTTGATATTGAATTTTAAGGACTTTAAGTTCCACTTTGTTCTACAAAAATGTTATAATTAATTAAAAGTTATTAAAAGTTATTAAAAATTAATAAAAATATGAATATTTATCAAAAAAAGGTTCTTAGTTTAATAAAAAATAATAAAAAAACATATTGTTTAATAGCTCCAAGCTTCCCTATCGATTTTAAATATCCAAATATTATAAACGCACTTAAAAAATTAGGATTTTCTAAAGTAACAGAATTAACATTTGGAGCAAGAATGACTAATTATTATTACATAAAATATATAAAAGAGAACCCAAATCAAAAATATTATATAACCTCTCCTTGTCCAACTGTTAACACACTTATAAAAAATAGATACCCTAAACTAGAAAAATACTTATTAAAATATGATTCTCCTCTTATTGCTACAGCAAAAATTATAAAAAAACATAATCCTAATTACAAAATAGTTTTTATATCTCCATGTAAAGCTAAAAGGATACTAGAAACAGACAATAATAATATAGTAGATGAAACTATAACCTTTAAAGAATTACAAGAAATTTTTGATTATAAAAAAATAGATATAAATAAATTAAATAAAAAAAGAAAATTTAATTCTTATATCAGAGAATATACAAAAATATATCCAATATCAGGAGGATTATCTAAAACTTCAAAAATATCAAAATTATTTAAAAAAAATGAAATACTAATAACAGAGGGAATAAAAGAAAATATAGAAATACTAGATAAAATTAATAATAACAAAACAAATTACAGATTTATAGATATATTAAATTGTAAAGGTGGGTGTATAGGTGGACCTGATATTATAAATAATAAAATAAGTAATAAAAAAAAGGCTAATATAATAAAAAAATACAGAAAAATTTCTAGTAGAGAAAGTATTAAAACAATAATGGGAAAGAAAAAATTAGCTTTAAATATAAATTTTAAAACTAAATAGAAAAATTAGTCCAAATTTCTACAGTATCTTCATAATCTAACAAAGTCTCTTTTAATTTTAAAGCATCATCTAATTCCTTAAAAGCTAAATTTAATTTGGATCTTGGAATATATTTTATTTCTTCAGAAGTTATAACAATATTTTGAGAATCTAAAAAATTTTTTATATCATAAAATTTAGAAAAATCAGCATATATAATAATAGAAGTATTCTTTACTATAATATCTTTTATATCAAAATCTATTAAATCAAGCTCAAATTTGTCATAATCTATTTTATTTTCTGATAAATCAACTTCAAAAACTGCTAAATAATCAAAATTCCAAATAACAGAAGATAAATTACCTCCATTTTTTGAAAGAATATGTTTTATATCATTAGCACATCTATTTCTTGAATCAGTAATGCATTTTATAATAAATTGGGTATTATAAGGACCTACAGCTTCATATAAAAGCTCTTCTATAATTTCAGATTCTAATTCTCCTGTTCCTTTTTTTATAGCATTTTCTATCTTATCCTTTGGCATATTATCTTTTTTTGCCTTATTTACTAAAATTCTAAGATTAAAATTAGTTTCTAAATCCCCACCTTTATCTCTTGCAGAAATTGTTATTAATTTTGCATATTTAGAAAAAACAGAAGATTTTTTAGAATCCTTTAAAGCTTTTTGTTTATGAGTAGTAGCCCATTTAGAATGTCCTGACACTTTTTAATAATTAAAACTTTATCTTACTTTAAAATAAGCCTGAGGATGATTACAACTTGGGCAAAGTTCTGGAGCTTCATTTCCATAATGAATATAACCACATTCTTGACAAACCCAATAAATCTCCTCATTCTTTTTGAAAACACTATTATTTTCAATATTTTCTAAAAAATTAGAAAAAATTTCTTTATGATTTTCTTCTGCTTTTGCTATAGCTCTAAGACGATCAGCTATTTTTGAATATCCTTCAGATTCAGCAATTTCAGCAAATTCTGGATACATTTCTTGATATTCATGAGATTCACCAGCAATTGCAGCTTTTAAATTTTCTGATGTAGAACCATAAACTAAAGATGAAGTATCTACTTTCAAATCAACTTTTATATCCTCATCTTTTCTAAAATCTTGTATAAATTCATAAATTCTTTTTGCATGAACTGATTCTTGTTCTGAAATTTCTAAAAATTTATTAAAAATCTCAACAAATCCTTCTTTTTTAGCAATTTTTGAATAATAACTATATTTATTTCTAGCTTGTGATTCTCCTATAAAAGCATTTACTAAATTTTCAAAAGTTTTTTTAGCCATATTTTTTTTAATTAAAATTCTTATAGTAATATAAATATTACCAAAAATTATTTAAAAATACAAAAATAAATTTGATTTTTTATTGAAAATTAGATACCATTACAAAAACTTTTATTTAAGGAGGAATATATGTTATATTTAGAACCTTTGAATGATTTTACAAATTATACCCTAACTAAACTTCTTCACGATTCTGGAGTAATGGAAGAAGCAATAAGTCCATCTATAAAAGATGAAAAAGGGTACGATCATAGGGTTTTAAAAATTAGTGAAGAAAATTTTAGAATTTTTGAATCTTATAAAAAGGCTTCACCATATTCTAAAAATCTTTGCTTTAATATTTTTAAATTTACAAGAGGTAAATTTAGAAAAATAAAAAAATAAAAAAATAAGCTGGTCAAAAAAATGATCAGCTTTTTTATTATGAAATTTTTCAACAACCGTTTACAAACTTACTTAATTTAAGATTATAAAAAATCTAGTATATATTAAATAATTATTTTTTAATATTACTTATAATAAAATAAACAAAAAGAGAAACTGAAACTATAAAAGTAAAAAATCCAGTTATTATTATTGTAGGCAAAAAAGGCTCTATCCAATCTAAAGCTTTCGAAACTGGTTCTACTGCAGTTACTCCAATTAAAACTAACATGAATAAAATTATACTAATTAATAATATTTTTTTATTTTTCATAAAATATTTTTTATTAAATTATTATTTAAAACAGTTTTTACATTAATCAACGGAACTTTTTTAATTAAAAATCTAACTTTTTTTGAGTAAAATTCAGAATAAAAAAGGGTCTTATTTTTTAAAAAATCGGATTTTATAGAAAATTACTGGTAAATAAAAAATTAAAGAACGTTTTTAATTTCTGGATTTTTTGATATTATTTTATTTTTTCTACTCTTAATATATAAAATAATTTCAGAAATTAAAAATACTAAGATACAAATAGAAGTAGTAATAATAACTTGCATATATCTACCAGCAAAACCAGAAGATGAAATATGTTTTATTAATATTCCTGTATAAGCCCAAATAAAAACTAGTCCATAAGAATATCTTTTGTCTTTAAATAATCTTAAAACACCAATTGAAGTAGCGATTAATAATATTATAATCATCCAAATATAATCAGGTAAACCAAAACGTCCCCATCCTAAACTTACTAAGAATGTTGTTATATTAGCTATAGTTGCAACAGTGATCCATCCAAAATATATAGTAAAAGGTAATGCTATTAAAATAGCATCTCTTTTAGAAAGCTTCTCTTTATTTAATAAATCTGCAATTTTTATTAGTGAAAATAATATTATTGCAATCAATAAAACTGATAATGAAATTATATTATTATGCCAAGAAAATATCCATAAAATATTAGCAACAGATGATAGTATAAAATAAATATTTATTTTTCTATATAATTCTTCATTATCACTCTTTTTAAATTGATAAATAGAATATACAAATAATAATAGATAAATAAGTCCCCAAATAGAAAATGCTATACCAGCTGGAGCAAAAAGGTTTGGATATAAATTAGATATTTCTCCTGTTGTATAATTATTAAAATCTAAAATATTAGCCAAGCTATTAATAACAACCATAACAACATATGAAATAAGCGCTAAAATCTTGATAATTAAATTTTTATTCATATAATTTTATTATTAAAATTAATTCAATCTATAAGTATTATAGCAAAATTATAGTTTTTATATAATATTAAAAATAAAAAAATCGAGATTTTATAATCTCAATTATTAAATATGGCGGTCCCAACGGGATTCGAACCCGTGATCTTCGCCGTGACAGGGCGACGTGTTAGACCAGCTACACCATAGGACCAAATTTATAAATAAATGATATCACAAGAAAATAAGTAAATCAATACCATGTATTAATTCAATACATTTGAAACTCATATAAATAAAGTAAAAGTAAGAAAATAAAATTTTAACTTAATTTTTATAAAAATACATTGATATTTATTTTTTAATATTTTTTTTAATTTTAAAAATTATTAAAATTAAAACACTTAAAAAAAGAAATGATGAAATAAAAATTAATATTTTTTGTTTATTATTTTGATCTAAAAGAACTTCTTTCGATTCATTTTCTATAAAAATTTCTTCTACTAAATTATTATCTTCTCCAACCAAAAAATCTTCTTCAAGTTCTTCTAAATTAGAACTTTCTAAATTATTATTTTCTAAAGATTTATCTAATTTTTCCTCTTCTATAGGCGCTATATCCTCTATATACCTAGGAATAATTCTAAAATTAGAATTTCTAAGACTTAAAATGCCTAAAATCTTATATTTTTTATCTTTTACAAAATCAGAAGAAGAAATATTATCAGATAATAATTGTATATCATATTGATTACCAAAATTTGATTCTAAAATAACTTTATAAGATTTTTTATTAGTAATAACCCCAGAAACTTCAACCAAATTCCCGATATTTTTATTTAAATCCTCTAGTTCATCAATTTTTAAAATATTTATATTAGCTTTATTTAAAAAAGAAATATCTGAAATATCTGAAATTTTAATTCTATTTTCAGAATAATAGGTAGAAAAATCACCATAAACACAAATATAATCAGATAATTCTAAAGGTATAAAATTTGAATTATTGTTATAAATTTGAGCCCCCTCTATATAAAAATATTTATCGGAAATATCAGATGGTAAAGATGTTACAATTCCACAATATTTTATATAATCATCTTTTTCTAAATCAGAAAAATCAGAAATATTTAAAACTTCTATAAAATTTTCTAAGTTATCATCTAAAATATTTTCAGAAGATTCTTCTGTAGATAAAATTAAATCATCCTTTTTTATTATTTTATTTTCTAAATCCTTTTCTTTATCTTTTAAATCAGAAGTATCACAAATATCAATAAAAAATTTAGAAAAAGAAGAAAGTAAAGAAGAAGTTTTTAAAGTTACATTTATTTCTTTTGTCCCTTCCTTTAAAAACATAATATAATTATCAAAAGAAGAACTTTTTTTATTTCCCCAAGAAACTTCTATATCTAAATTATTATCGGTTAAACTATAAGAATCAGAACAATTAAAATTAAAAGCTAATCCTTTTTGAAATTTTTCAGGAAAATCACAAATTATAATAGGAAATTCTTCTTGTTTTTTTAAAATATTTTCAGAACCAGGAGTAGAAATTTGAGTTGGAATATATTTTTTAGAATTTTTATCAAATATATAACTAAAATCTTTTAAGGGATTTTTATAATCAAAATTAAAAATTAAATTATCTTTTTTATCATATATTTTTAAAAAATCTTTATCATTTAAAAGCGGAAATAAAAAATCCTTCCTATAAATAGTTAAATAATCATTGGGATTTAAAATAATATCATCAAAATAATAAGAAGATATTGAATTTTTTATATAAAAACCAGAAATATCAATATGATTATTAGATTTATTAAATAATTCTATGAATTCATCATTTTCTAAAGAAAAAGGGAAATATTCAGAAACTATAATATTACCTTTTATTAAATTTTTTTTATTATTTTCCTCTTCTGATGAATCAGGAGTTGAAGAATCAGAAGAGTCGGAAGAATCTTCATCTTCAGATGAATTTACAATATTTTCAAAACCTAAAGTATTATCTTCAGTAATAAAAAAATTTTCATCATCTCTACATAAAGATTCTCCTTTTTCTGGAAAAGGAATTTCAGAAGTACCATATTCTACAATATCTATTAATAAATCATTATATTTTAATTTTAAAGTTTCAGAAGAATTATTCAAAACAAAGGAAAAATCTTCACCTTGTGTAAAAAATATAAAACCATTAGCTTCTATAATAAAATCATCTAAATAAAAAGGATTAGCTGTAGCATCTTCTAAAGAAAATCCATCTAAAATAATTTCATTATTAGTTTCATTAAAAAGTTCTATAGCCTCAGATTCACCATCAGCTGGATTTGATATAATTTCATTTATTACTATATCTCCTTCAGAGATAGCATAAACATTTCTTATATAAAATAAGAATAAAAATATAAATAAAAATTTTTTTATAATCATTATTTTTTAAATTAAAAACACTTTAATAATGATATATAAAAATTAAAATAAAATTAAAATAAAATAAAATTGAAATAAATTTATTAAAAAAATTGTAGGAACGCGCCAAGGCGCGTTCCCACTGCTTTAATATTGGTGCCGAGGGCGGGACTTGAACCCGCACTTCATAAAATGAAACAAGATTTTAAGTCTTGCGTGTCTACCAATTCCACCACCTCGGCATATAAACTATATAAAATATTCTAACCTTTAATAAAAGCTTTGTAAAGTGTTTTATATATTATTTTAAATTAATACTATAAATTGACCCAGAAGAAGAATCTGTATAATACAAAACAGATTGATCTTCAGATAAAAACATAGATTCAATATTAACTTTTATTGTTGGTTCTGCTATCTTTACTGAATTTCCAGTAGAAATATTTATAGCATAAATATCATCAACAGTATCTTTAGAAAATTCCTCAAATAAACCAGATCCTTTTAGAAGCTCTCTAGGAACACCACAAAATAAATAAGTTCCAGAATTATTAAAGGTACATTTAGAAACCCAAGTATTAATATTCAATGAAAAATGGTCTAATCCAACACTTCCAGGGGCAACATCAACTACATACAAAATAGGTTTATAATTACTCTCTAAATTATAACAATCATAAACCATTTTTTCTCCATCTGGAGTATATAAAGGATGATAATTTCTACCTTCTATTTCTATAGCCTTAAAATTTTCATCATTTAAACCTATAGGAATTACTTGTTGTCTCCATAACCCAAGAGGTTTTCCTGTTCTAGAAAGAGCAATATATTGATCATTTGGGGAATAAACAACATCAACAAATCTTTCATTTTCACCTAAATTTTCAATGGGATTATAATTAGAACCATCAACATCAGAAGTAGAAAGCCATCTTTTTTTAGGATCAGTACTTTCTGTTAAAAAAACTAAACCTGAACTATCTTCTGTAAAGTCAAAATTATACCAATTAGTAGGTAAAACATATTGCCTATTTTTATCAAAATCATATATAACATTAGAACCATCAGGAAATTCTGCCAAAACTTTTGTAGAATCAGGAGACCATTCTATAGTTTCGGCACCTTTATAAGAAATGCTATCAAATATAATACTCTCACCAGATTCAGTGTCTAATCTAGAAAATTCTCCTGTATCTTTGTTATAAGACAATATATCACCACCAGGAGATAAAGTTGGATTATATGTATTTTCAAAAGAAATAATCTCTGATAAAGTTTTACCCCCACTTGCTAATTCTGATGGAGGTTGATAATCTTCTTCTGTATCTTCAACTGGAACTAAAGAACTATCTTCATCTTCATCTTCTTCTTCATCTATATCAACATCTATAATATTTTGTCCACCTTCGGGAGATCCAGTAAGACCGCCTGTAGAACCTGTTTGTTCTTCTGTTTCTTCACCTAAATCTATCGGTTCATCTATTACAAAATCTCTAAAAAAGAAAAAATATATTAAAAAAGCAATTAATATAGATAGTAATAAAAAACCTATAACATACAATATTTTTTTTAATCTTTCACTCATAAAAAATTATAAATTATTTACTTTATTATACATCAAAAAACGATTTTATTCATCCTCTTCTTCTTGATTTTCCCAATACTCAGAATCATAATCTTCTTTAATTTCTGCATCATAATCTTCTTTAATTTCTTCATTATATGCTTTTTCATCTTCTGAATAATCATTATAATTTCTACCTATATCAAAAATAGAAAATACATATAAAATTATAAAAAATAACAAAAGAATACCTAATAAAACTGGAATAATATATATTAAATATGGAGCAATAACTACCCAAATTTTTCTTGCAACAGCCTTTTTAACTTTATCAATACTTTCCTTTTTTACTTTTTCTTTAGCCTTCTTTTTTAATTTTGTTTTTTTATTTTTTTTATTAATTTCTAATTTTCTTTTTAAAGCTTTCTCATAATTAGAAGAATGATTTTCATCCTCTAAATTATTCTCCGATTCTTCTGCTTCTTTAGAAGATAAAGAAATTTCTGAATATTTATCATCAAAAACCTTAGAACGTTTTATATTCTCAGCTTGAGAAACATTATAATCATTCTTTTTTTTATCTAATTCTCTTTTATATTTTTTCTCTATTTGATCCTGACTTAACATATTAATATATATTATCAACTTTCCATTCTGAACCTATTTTCACTAAATCTAAAATATATTTAACTTCCTCTAAATTTAAATTAGAAGGATCATCCCCAGAATATTTATCACAAAATACTTCAACATTAGCAACTGTATCACCTTCATTAAATAATATAAGATTAACATCTCTAACATGAATTTTTTGAGTAAAAAAATCAGAAGAAGGCTCAGAATTTTCTAAATATCCTTCTAAAGTAGATATCATTTTAGACTTAAAAGAATCGGTCATTAGTGGATACATATCAACAATATTAGAAAAATTTGTTTTATTATTATATGTTTTTAAAGTTTGTATAAAACCTCTTGAAAGAGATGTTATTTTTTCTTGATCAGAGATAACTATATCATAAGATGGTGCTACTTCTTCCTTTTCTTCAATATTCTTATCATTATTATTTAATAAATTATAATCAGGATTTTGCTTATCTAATAAATATATTAAAAATACAAAAAAAGCACTAAGTAACAAAAAAATTAATGAAATTATAATTATTTTTTTTCTAGTCATATTTTTTTAATTATATATAAATTATTCTGACTCAGATTCAAATTCATTTTTTTTCTTTTTAGAAGACTTTGGATCTTCTTTTTTACTTTCTAATTCTGTATCTTTTTCATCTTTTAATTCATCACTATTTTCTATTTCTTTTAAATCTTTTTTTGTTTCCTCAGAAACAGAAGATTTAATTTCTTCTTCAAATTCTTCTTTTTCTTCTTTTATTTTAAGCAGTTGTCTAGGATCAGAAGTAATAAGCTGATCTTCTGTATAAGAAGCTATAATTTTTATAGCAGCATGTTTTTTACCAGCAAAAAATATTCCTTCTCCAACACTTCTTTCTAATAATAAATATTTTTCACCTTCAGTTAACATAAAAACTTTAGCTATATTATCAATTGCAGCAGAAGATTGTTTTAATAAAATTTGCATAGCAGAATTAGTTACAATAGCTCTTCCATACTGATTATTTAAAAAATCATTAACATCCTGAGTAATAGTGGTAACACCCATATAATATTTTCTACATCTTTTAACAAGGGCAAATATAAATTTTGCTGAATCATCATTTTGCATAAGCCACCAAGCCTCATCAACTATTAATATTCTTTTTTTAGTCTCAGATCTTATAATATTCCATATATAAGTAACAATATTATAAATTCCAATAGGTCTTAACTCGTCTTCCAAATCTCTTACACAAAAAACAACAAGTTGATTATTAACTTCAACATTTGTCGGACTATTAAATAAACCAGCAAAAGTTCCATCAACATATTTTTTTACCCTGAGCGCAAGATCTTCACCTCCTTCCATACCACTTAAAACCTCATAAAAATCTTGCATTAGAGGACTTTCTATTGAAGATAAATCTGCATTAGCGTCTATATCTTTTTTAGCATAAGTTTCAAGAAGGGCTTTATCTATAATAACATCTTCTGTATTTGACATCTCACCAACCATAAGTTTTAAAAGTCCTTTCATAGTTATAACCTGAGATCTAATAATATCAGAAACTTTACTACCACCAACACCAGGAGTTTTAGGAAGATCAAAAGGGTTCATTTTATTTTCTGAATTCAAAGAAATATTTATATAAGTACCTCCAACAGCATCTGATAATTGTTTATATTCATATTCTGGATCTATAATAATAACATCAGTCCCCATCATCAAACTCCTTAAAACCTCAAGTTTTACAGCATAACTTTTACCAGCTCCAGAAGTAGCAAAAACAACACTATTTGCATTAGCAAGTGAAAATCTATCAAAAATAATTAAACTATTATTGTGTTCATTAACTCCATATAATATTCCACTATTTGAAGTTAAATCAGATGAAACAAAAGGAAAAGATGATGCAATAGGAGAAGAATTTAAATTAAAAATAATATTAAGTTCATCATTTCCAAGTGGTAATGTAGAATTAAAACCTTGTTCAGACTGATAAAAAGCTCTTTTTGTATATATTAATCTAGAACCAAACAAAAAATCTACTTCATCAGATAATTTTTCAAGCTCTTTTTCTGAATCAGCATAAATAGTAAGATATAAAGCAAATTGAAAAAAATGCTCAGTTCCTTGGGTTAAAGAATCTCTTAAATTTTCCATATCTTCTAAAGCAGCTTGTCTTAAAGGATCTCTAGGAGCCCCTTTTTCTTCATCAGCATTTAATTGAGCCTGAAGAGAACCTACCTTATTACGAAGTTGTTTTAAAATTTTAGGGATATCAATAGGATAAAAAAACATAGCTATATCAACAGTATTATCAATATTTATAAGAGGATTCAACCAACCTATTGATAAAAATCTAGGATAATTAACAACATATATAGTTCTAACAAAAGTACCATTAATTTCTAAAAATTTAGGAGTAACCTTCATAGATGCAGGAGAAATCAAATCTCTCACAGACACGGTACCTTTCCTATACAATTTTTCTTCTTGAACAAACTTTATATCTTTTTCAGTATTTTTGTCTATCTCTTTTTCCTTTTGCTTTTTTTTATCTATCTTTTCTTTTTTCTTTTTATTAATTTTTTCATCAGTATTTTCAGAAGAAATAGAAGATAATTGTTTTAAATCAAATGCCATAAATTAATAGATTAATATATTATTCTTCATCTACCCTCATTTCCTCTATATCATATATTTTTTGATATTTAGAAACAGTCATATTATAAGTAGAATAAAACAACTCTATAAGACCTTTAGTATCTAAAGTTGTAGTAAGTAAGCCTAAATTATTTAAATTTGATTTTATATAATTCACCTTTTTAAATAAATTAACTTTATATTTTTCAAAACTTTTTTTAGAAATAGTAATAGATGCAGAAGGGGAAAATATTTCAGTCAAACTTTGCATAAAGGTTTTACTTGAATTAGATTTTCCAGAAGGATCATAAGAAACAACAACAAAAAACTTTTTAGTCATTATATTTCCTAATACAACCAAATCTTTAATATATTTAATATATTCATTTATCTGCATTTTAAGTAAATCATTTTTTTGTTTTTTTGCATTCCCTTCTAATTCTTCAATATAAGAATCTAAATCCAATCTTCTAGATTGAATTACTACTTGTATAGGCGCATTTAAACTATTTAAAAACCTTACATAAGAAGAAATAATGGCTTCCTGTTCTTCAACAGATTTTAAAGCAAAATTTATTGAAGAAACCATAATAACAGATCTGATAGAACCATCTTTTAAAATAACAAGGTCATCTCTTATTTCTGAAATATCTAAAAATTTCTGTGTAGACGCAGAAGGTTTAGATTTAGTAATCTTAGGATTGTGCATTGTTTCTGTTTTTTTTGCCATAATAATTAATTTAAATTTTCATCATCTACTTTATAAGCACCACCTGTATCAAGCAATAATGAAAGCTCATTTAATTTTGATCCAGTTATAGTGTCTTTTTCTCTTTTTTCTTCTTTTTTTTCTTCTTTTTTTTCTTGTATTGTATTTATTTTATCATAATCTTTGTTCCATACTCTAATTTTACCTTTTTTAGAAAAATTAATTAAATCTAATAAAAAATAATGAAAAGATCTACCATTAATTTTAACAAAACCAACAAGAGCTGTAACAGTTATAATAACTAAAGCTTCTAAAATAAATAATGTAAGATCTGCAAACTTCCAAGCAAGAACACATAATAAAATTCCTATTATTATTATTATAAAATTCTTTACAGTCAAAGGACCTAATATTTTAGGTTCTACATCAGAAAATTGTGGAACTAAAAATTGTTTCATAAATTAAATTCTAAATTCCCTATTAAGTTCTGCTATTTTATTTATTTCTTCTTCTGTCAAATATAAACGACCCTTTTCTTTTCTTTTTAAAACAGCATTTTCTATGCTACCAAATTCAATACTTTCATTTAAAATAGCTTTATAAACTTCTGAAACTTCTGAATTAAGCCAAGCTTTTATTCCAAGGATTTTTTTATTCAAACCATAATCTTCCAAAACATTAATTTTCTGTTTTAATTTTTTTATTCTTTCATCTAAATCTTCTCCTAAATTTCTAAAATCAATAATTGTAAAATAAGCTAATTCTTCAACAGGGCCAACTAATCTATTGGATAAAAAATCTCTATGAATATCACCGCCAATATCCATATCCATATCTATTTCCTTAGATCTTTCTTTTTCTCTTTTCATATATAACTCTTCAATATTTCCATCATAAAAGTGAAAAATATCTTCTTCTGTTTTTAATCCAGTTAAATCTTTATTTTTTTTATTAACAAGCTGTGACTGACCACTGCTTTTTTTATTTTCTATAGAATTATCAGATTTTACATTTAATATGTTATTTACTGAATCTTTTTTTTCTTTTTTTATTAATTTACTTTTTTTATATTCAAGTAGATTGTTCTCTTTTTGTTTTTTTATTTTTTCGGTAAGATTCAATATTTTTTCAGCAGCAATTTTAGAAACAGATAAACCTATTTTATCATCTACTAAAATTTCATAAGACTGATGTTTATTCCTAATATTTTTCAAATATTTTATTAATATAGAATAAAATTTATCTCTATTTTTTTCATTTTTAAACCTAAGTCCTATAATATTAATAACTTCATCAACAATTAAAGAAGGATTATCAAAAGGATTAAAAACGCCATCAGTTAATTCCTTATTTTTATTTTTTGCACCTAATAAAAAATCTTGATTTATTTCTTCTTTTATAATTTTTCTAATTTCTTCAGCATATTTTTCTGTTTTATCATCTTTATTGGTCAGAGATCTCTGACCACTACCTTTTTTATCATTTTTATTTTTTTCACCTGTTTTATTCAAAACATCATCGTTTTTATTTAACAATGGCTGATCACTACGTTTATTTTTATCATCTTCCAAAATATTTTTTATATCACCATGTTTATATGAATTTGTATTGACCAACGATCGTTGGTCACTACCTATATTTTCTTTATTGGTCAGAGATCTCTGACCACTACCTTTTTTATCATTTTTATTTTTTTTATTTTTTTCACCTGTTTTATTCAAAACATCATCGTTTTTATTTAACAATGGCTGATCACTACCATTTATATTATTTTTTGAAATAATAAAATTAGAAAAATCTTTCATCAAAGTATTATAATCACTATCTAAATACTCTTCTATTAATTTTAAATGAAAATCTAAATATTCTTCTATTAATTTTATATTAAGATCGGAACACTCTTTTAAAAAATCTAAAAATTTAATTTCACCAGAAAAAAATTTCTTAAAATTAGAATTTATAATAAAAATATCATCATCAGAAATTTCATATCTCTCAAAAAGATCACCTCTAAATTTTTCAGAATCAGGAGATAAAATTATCTCTAAAATTTTATCCATATAACCTTTTATTTATTTTTTATATTTATTTAAAAACCTTTATTTTCTCTATTATTTTTAGAATTCCCACTAGAATCAGACTGTTCAGTTTTTTCTGATGTTTCTTGATTTTTAGAAAAATTCTTTGTACCACTTGATTTTCGAGCTTTTCTTCTTCTTTTATTTTTTGTTTCTTTATAAGTTTTTCCTTTATTTTCTACTTTTTCTTTTTCTAAATTATCTTCAAAATTATTTATATTGTTGTCATTAAAAGAATTATCTTTATCTGATTCTTTAGCTTTTTTCTTTTTTTGTGCATATTTAAGATTAGAATCATTTTTCATTGAACTATTAGCCTTTCTACCAGAAGACCTCTTTTTACTAAAATTAGAAGTTCTATTATTTTTAAATGCCTCTGAATTTTGAAATTGAGATTTTTTATTAGAACCAGATTTTTCTTGATTTTTAGACTGATTATTAAAACTTTGTCCTCCATTATTTCCTTGACTATTAGAATCTCCACTTTCAGATTTCCCAGAATTTTCTTTATTTTGAGATTGGTTTGTAGTGCTTTCAGATTTAAATCCTGCATTAGACTCAGACTGAGATTGGTTAGAAGAACTTCCAGATTGATTTTTAGAACTTCCATTCTGAGATTGATTAGAAAAATTAGATTCTCCAAAACCCCCATCTCCAAATCCTTTATTATCCCAATCATCAGAACTAGCATCTTCAGATTTACCTTGATCTTGAGATTGACTAGAAGAATTTGATTCTCCAAATCCTTCATAATTATCTTCAAAACCTTTATTATCCCAATCATCAGAACTAGCATCTTCATTAGTTTCTTTTTTATTAATAAAACCCAAATCTAAATCTTCTATTTTTTTAGAAGAAATTTGTTTTTTTAATTTTTTATAGTCTTTTTCTTCTTTTTTATATTCTTTTTCTAAATCAGAAATTTCTTTAATATCTTTTTCATATTTTTCTTTAGAATAATATGATGTATCAACAATTGCATCTAATTCCTCTCTTTTTCTAGAAATTATTTTTCTTCTTTCTTCTAGATCTTTTCTTGAAATAATAAGATCAGCTTGTTTTTTAAATAATTCTTTAAAATCCTCTTTAACACCTTTTTTATCTAATTCTCCTAATTTCTCATCCCTTTCTTCTTCAGTTTTTATATTTTTAACTTCAGAAAAAGCCTCATTTATTAAATCTTGATATTCTTTATATTTATCACCTTTTTCTATATCAGCATTTTCTTTATCACTTAATTCAAAAGTTCCAGGATTTTTTATTTTTTGTTTAAATTTCTTAACACGTTCATCATCACTGTAATTTTTATCTATTTGAGAATTCATAGTAGATAAAACATCTTGATTCATAGTTCTAAACAAAGCAGAATTATTTTCTATAAATTCTTCGTCTTTACCTTTTAGATTTTTATTTTTCATCTTAGATATTATTGTAGCCATAATTTCTTTTCTGCTATCAGAAGTAATATTTTTCTTTAATTTTCCATCTTTTCCTAATAAATCAGAATATTCTGTTGATAAATTAATATTTTCACCAGTTCCTATATTATCCATTATACCTTTAATATCTTTTAATTGAGAGCTATCTTCAGAAGAAGCAGATTTACCAAATTGTATATCTTTTAATTCATTTATATATTTAGCTTTATCACCTTTAAGTTTAGAAAATTCAGCTCTTTTTGTATTTAATTCTTTTTGTATTTTATCTTTTTCATCAGGAGAAGAAGCACTTTTTAATTTATTTCTACTATTATGCATTTCTTTCTCTTTTGTTTTTAAATCCCAATTAAACTTAGCAAGTTTTATTTCAGAAACAGAAGCTCCTTCAGATTTTAATTTTGCTAAATCCATACTTTTATTTCTTTTTAAACTTTCTAAAGTTTCTTTCTTAATAGAACCTTTTGAACTTGGAGTTCCTCCATACATATAATTATCAGTTCTTTGTTGTCTAAAAGCTTCATTCCCCATCTTTAATCTCTCCTCACGATTAGACATTTTTCTATCAAAAAAATTACTTTTGTTTCTTAAAGAAGAAAGACCTGTTTTAAAAACATTACTAGAAGCAGAACTTACATAATTCTTTGGTATATTAGCAGCTCCTTTTGCAGCTCCTTTTAAAGTGCTCTTTCCTAATTTAGCGGATTTTAAACCTAAACCTTTTAATTTATTGAGGGGTTTCATTCCAATAGAATTAGCTTTTGAAGCAATATCTCCTGCAAAATTTCCAGCTTGTTTAGAAGAGCTTATAGCAAATTTTTGAGCATAAATTAAAAAAACTAAAGAAACAATCATTAACATCATATTTGACCCACTAATATTAACCTCTTCAGTTTCACTATTAGCAGAATGAACATAAAAATAAGTATCATTTTTTATATTTTCTACCATACCACTAGAACTCGAAGATAATATATAAAGAGCAAACCACATAAAAAAAGATAATAATATTCCTCCCATTAGAAAAGAAATAAATTTTTGAAAAAATCCTTTCAAACTTTTTTTAACTTTATCAAAAGGGACCCCATAACCTAAAACAATTATAGGAGATATTGCAATAGTTATCCATATAAAAACTAGCCTGATTAAAGAATATACTAAAGCTATTATAGCAACAGCAAAAAATGCTAAAGAAAAAATAAAACCTAATATAGCAGCCCAAACACTACTTACTCCAGCATCTATGACAAAAGCAGGATGTGTTATTAAACTAATACTATTAGAAATTGCATCGTTAAAAGGTATTATAAATATCTGAGCAAAATCTATCATCATACCTACAATAACCTTACTATAATTTATTAAAAAAGCTGATATTAAAACATTAATTAGATTTTTTCTATAACTATATTTTTTTATACCTAATATTGTAGAAATACCTATTATAAGTAATATAAGTATAAAAAACATATTACATATATCTCTTAACATCATCCAAACATCAACAATTCCAGGCTCATTAACACCCGTAGAAGTAATATTCATAATAAAACTATATCCTTTCATAATTATATTAGAAAGATAGAATACTCCTTCTTGTAATGCATTAAAAAGTGATATAATAAGTTTCATAAAAAAACAACAAAAGAAAACAAATAATTAAATTATTTCACCTTAATTATAACATATAAAATAAGCAAAATATATATTATATTTCCTCATCATTTATATAAATATTATTTAGATTATAAGTATATTCCTCTAAATTATTTTTATAAAAATAATCATTTTCAAAATTATTATATAAATAAATATTTAAAGCATTTATATTTTTTACATTTTCTAAATAAATAGGAAACCCTTTTTCTCCTAAAAAATAATTTCTACCACCATTTTTTATTATTACATTTTCAGCATTTAAAAAATTATTATTATAAAAATTTATTTTTCCCCACCTTTGATTAAGTTCTGGATTTTCATAATAAGAATCAAAAATAATAGGAGAATTTTCCATTCCTACAGCATTAAAAATATTTGATCTAACATACCAACTTCCTGAAAAATAACCAGAATTATAAGACTTAAAAACACATCCAGGAGATATTGTAAAATTAGTATTTTCTGATAAATTAACTTTTAAAACATAATAAATACCTTTACTTAAAACATAATCTCCAAAATCTAAATTTAAATCTAAAAATATTTCATCATATTTATTATCTGAATAATTCATATCAATAATCATAGGAACAGAATTTATTAATTTTATAGAATAATCTAAAGAATTATTTATAGAATTATTTTTTAAAATTAAATCAGAAAAAGAATTATTTATTACAAAACCATTAAAATTTTCTAAAAATAAAGAATCTTTTATAATACCTTCGGAATTAGTTAAATTTAAACCATATCTACAATTTTTAAAACTTGAATTTTTTATATTAAGATAAGAAAAATTTGCTTTTATACAATCATTATCAATATTTTTAATATATAAATTATCAGCATCTAAATAACCACCATCAATTATTATAGGAGCTCTTTTTTCACCTGATAAATAATCATAACCACCATATTCAATAATAGTCCAATTAAAAACTGCTTCACCACTATTCTTTATTTTTATCCATTTCCAAGAATTTTCTACAGGATTTTCAGTTTTACTTGTAGTAAAAATAATTTTATTTTGAGAAGAACCTAAAGATTCTATTTTACCTTCAACAATTAAAGATCCATTTACACCAAATAAAATTTTAACACCAGGTAATATTGTTAATATTACGTTTTGAGGAACAATAAATTCACTATTTATAGTATAAGGAATTTCTGGGGTTAAGGTAATATCAGAATTTAATTCTCCAAATAAATTATTAACCTCTAAACTTTCTTCATTTTCATCAGCTTCATCATTTCCATCATTTTCGTTTTCGTCATTTTCGTCATCATCATTATTTTCATCATTATTATTGTTTTCATCGTTTACAATATTTTCGGTATTTTCGTCATTATTATCATCGGTATTTTCAGTATTTTCATCATTATTGTTATTATCATCATTTTCAATGTTTTCATCATTTTCGTCATTATTATTATCATCATTTTCGTCATCATCGTTATTTTCATCATTATTGTTATTATCATCATTTTCAATGTTTTCATCATTATTGTCATTATCGTTATTTTCAATGTTTTCATCATTATTGTCATTATCGTTATTTTCATCGTTTTCGATGTTTTCGGTATTTTCGTCATTATTATCATCGGTATTTTCAGTATTTTCGTCACTATTATTATCATCATTTTCATCCTCATCGTTATTATCATTATTTTCATCATCAATCGGGAGAACACCGTTCTCCTCTACATCAACCTTTGGAGTTGATGTAGAAGCATGATGAGGATTTAAATCTATTTTTAAATAAGGCCCTAAAACTAATATATTTTCATTAGTAATATAGCCATATTCTTCTTCTTGTTCAGAATTATCATCTAAATCATGTTCATCAATTGGGCGAACAATGTTCGCCCCTACATTATTATCTAAATTATTTTCATCAATTGGGCGAACAATGTTCGCCCCTACATCATCATCATTTTCAATATTTTCGTCATCATCTTCATTATTTGCATTTGAATCATTTTCGTTAATTGGGGAAACATTGTTCGCTCCTACATTATTATTTTCATTATCAATTATAGCATCATCAATTTCATCATTATTTTCAATATTTTCGTCATTATTTTCATCAATTATAATATTATTTTCAAGATTTTTATTTTCTTTAGCATTTACTTCTTTTATTTTTAAAAAATTTACAACCTCATCTTCTTTGTCTTCTTTTTTATTTTTTTGAAATAATAAATAATTAAAATTTTGATTTTCCCAAACTTCTAAAAAATCTTGTATTTTAAATTTAACATAGCTTCCTTTAGACTGACCAGGATCATGAAAATAAACAAAATCATTATCATACCCTAAAAAAACCATAAAATGAGGAACTTTAGTAAGTTTCATTTTTACTCTAACTTGTAAAATTGATAAATTACCTAAATTTATTTGCTCTTTTAAAAAAGAAAATAAATTTTCCCCAGAATTTATAGTGCAATAATCCATATCAAAATAATCAGAACATAAAGTTTTTAATTTAGTAGTATTAGTATAATATCCATTAAAATCTCTTATAGGATCAGAAAATTTTTCATTTAACCAAATATCAATATTTTTTATATCTTCTTCAGATATAGATGAATTATTATAATAAGAATTAGCAATAATTACGCTAGTTTGGCCACAATTTAAAGTCCTACTCCAAGACCCAGGAGGAACTTGAGATTTAAATAATACATTTTCTATAATTTTTGCATAAGTATTTCTATAAAAAAACAAAATAGTTATTAATATAAATAATTTTAGTATTTTTTTAATCATCTTTTTTTACATTAAAATTTAAAATTAAATTCGAAAATAAAGGATTTTTATAATTATCCAATTCATAAGAAAAACACTCTAAATTAGCTGAATAAATATAATTATTATATTTATATACAAGTTCATAATCAGAAGAACCCATAAAATCACCAAAATATCTAACTTTATACCAATCATTTTTATAATATTCACAAATATAATTTGAACATTCTAAATCTAAACATTCTTTTTCAACCCAATCACAAACATTTTTAATATCATTATTAATAAATGAAACGATATTTAAAACGCAATTTTCATCTTTTAAAGTTAAAAATTTATAATCATTTTTAAATTCAGTTTTATAAGGAGATTGAATTTCAAAATTATACTTTTCATTTTTTACTACCTTATTAGAAACTAATAAATTTTCATTTTCTAAAACTTTAAAATTAGATTTTTTTAAACTAGTTTTACTCAAATCTTTTAAAATAAAAGAAATAAAAAATATATATAAAATAATTAAAAATAAAAAAGAAAGTATAAAAATAAAATAGACTTTAATTTTTTTCATAAAACAATTTTTTAAAATTAAAATAGATATTAGAATACTAAAACAAAATAATTAAAATTATATGAAAATAACCTTATATTTAGATTAATTTTTTAAAATAAAAAAGTTTCACCTTTTAAAGTGAAACTTTTATTTACAAAAAATGTTTTTGTTTAAACTTTGTTTATTATTTCCAATATTTTATTCCTTATTTCAAGTAAGGTTTTAGGATTTTCTCTTAAAAAAGTTTTAGCAGTTTCTTTACCTACACCCAACTTCAAATCTCCATAACTATATGAATTACCTTTTTTATCAATAACTCCCTTTTCAACTCCAAGCAAAAGAACATCACCAGAAACAGAAATACCTTCATTATACATGATATCAAAAACACAAGTCTTAAAAGGAGGAGCTACCTTATTCTTTACAATTTTTACTTTAACTTGATTACCAATTATACTATCGCCTTGTTTTATTTGTGCAGATCTTCTAATTTCAATTCTTACAGAAGAGTAAAATTTCAGAGCATTCCCTCCCGTAGTAGTTTCAGGATTTCCAAAAACAATACCTATTTTTTGTCTGATTTGATTTATAAAAACTAAAACAGTTTTTGTTCTACTTATAACGCCAGTAAGTTTTCTCAAAGCTTGGCTCATAAGCCTAGCTTGAAGTCCCATATGAGAATCCCCCATATCACCTTCTATTTCTGCTTTAGGAGTAAGAGCAGCAACTGAATCAACAACAATAACATCAACAGCATTAGATCTAACTAAAGTTTCAACTATCTCCAAGGCTTGTTCACCATAATCTGGCTGAGAAATTATTAAATTATCTATATTAACTCCAATTTTTCTAGCATAAGCAGGATCCAAAGCATGTTCTGCATCAACAAAAGCAGCAACACCGCCATTTTTTTGAACTTCTGCTATAACATGTTGAGCTACTGTAGTTTTACCAGAAGATTCTGGACCATATACTTCAACAACTCTACCTCTAGGTAACCCCTTACCTACAGCAATATCTAAAGAAAGACATCCAGTAGAAACACAATCAAGATCCATCGTAGTAGCTTCACCCATTTTCATAATTGAACCTTTTCCAAATTTAGTTTTTATTTGATCTAAAGCTAAATCAACAGCTTCATTTTTTTTATTTATATTATCTTTTTTACTATCTTTTTTTTCTGACATAATTTTATCATTTAGATTTATCTAATTTAGCAACCTGGTTTTCCTCCTCTAAAAATACTCTTTTAATTATTACATTTTCTTTACTTCCTTTTTTAGATGCTACAAATTTTAAAATATTTACACCTTTATGTAAAGAAATTTCAAAAGAAAAACTTCCATCGCCATCAATATAAATTTCTTTATTGTTTACAGTTAAAGAAGTCTCAGGAACACTTTTTCCATAAACAAGTATCTTTTTATCATTTGTTTTATAATCAGAGACAGGATTTATAACCTGCAATAATGGTGGTTCATATTTATCTTTAATTTGTAAAGAAAAATAAAAAATAAAACTAAAACTAAAAATAAATATAAGTAAATATTTAGCAACATTTGGTAAAAATATATTTTTCCGATTAAAATTATCAGTTTCTAAAAAAATACAAGATCTATTTTTAATATAATCTTTAAAATTATTTTTATATAATTTCAATAAATATTTATAATTTAAATCAAATTTTTTTGAATATAATTTTAAAATTTTTCTTATCTTTTTTTTAGAAATAAATCTATTATAATAACCATTTTCTAATGCTTGTATTTCAGAAACATCACAAACAAAAGAAGAAGCAAGCTCTTCTTGAGTTATTTTTTGAACTAGTCTAATTTTTTTTAAAACAAAAGAAAGCTCCATATTTTTATATTATCTATATAGATTATAACAGATTATACACAATTTATCACCAGGGTAAAAAAATGCAAAAGTAGCTACTTTATAATAATATCTTATATAGATTAATTTAATAATAAAATAAAATAAATATTTACTAAATTTTTACTATTCTTCTGCTTCTTCTGAAACAAAAGGATCAGAAGAAGAACTAGAATTAGAATAAAGATCATCAAATGAATCAATTAAAACATCTCTTCCTTTTGAACCTTCAGAAGGACCAACAACTCCAGCCTCTTCTAATAAATCCATTAATCTAGCAGCTCTTGCATAACCAATTCTAAGTTTTCTCTGAAGATAAGAAGTAGAAGCTTTTTTAGATGATATAATTTCATTTGCAGCTTCTTCAAATAAATCATCATCTGCACCAGAAAAATCACCAGCTGAAACACCATTTTTTATAGAAGGTCTTTCAACAACAGTATTATCATATTCAATATCAAAATCCATTGATTTTAAATGAAGAACTATATTTTTTATTTCTTCATCAGAGACATAAGTACCTTGAATACGAACAGATTTTGAAATTTCAGCTGAAGAAAAAAGCATATCCCCTTTTCCTAAAAGTTTTTCAGCCCCTACAGAATCTAAAATGGTTTTAGAATCAACAGATGAAGTAACAGAAAAAGAAATTCTAGCAGGAATATTTGCTTTTATAAGTCCGGTAATAACATTAACAGAAGGTCTTTGAGTAGCAAGAATAAGATGTATACCAACAGCACGAGCAAGTTGAGCAATTCTAATTATACAAGGTTCTATTTCTTGCCTTGCAAGCATCATAAGATCAGCAAGTTCATCAACAACAATAACTATTTTAGGAATTTTTTCATTATTTGAAACAGAACTATTATAAGAATCAATATCTCTTTTTTTACTAGAAGCAAGAAGTTGATATCTTCTATCCATTTCAGAAACAGCCCATTTAAAAACATTGACGATTTTTCTACTGTCTGTAACAGGAGGTGTTATTAAATAAGGAATCCCATTATATAAAGTCATTTCAACTCTTTTAGGATCTATCATTATAAATTTTAAATCGTCAGGAGAATTTTGATACATAAGCGAAGCTATAATACCATGCAAACAAACAGTTTTACCTGTTCCAGTTGCTCCTGCAACCAAAAGATGAGGCATTCTTCCTAAATCCGCAGTGAAAACATTAGCAGAAACATCTTTTCCTAAAACTAAAGTTAAATTTGTTTTTCTAGTTTTAAAACTAGGACTCTGTAAAAGATCTTTAAGTGAAACTATAGAAGATTTTTCATTTGGAATTTCAATACCAACAAGAGATTTACCTGGAATAGGAGCTTCCATTCTTAAAGATTTTGCAGCAAGAGATAAAGCTAAATCACTTTGTAAATTAACTATCTTTTGAAGTTTAACTCCATCTGAAGGCTTAAATGTGTATTGAGTAACAGCAGGACCGACTCTAACTTTACCCATTTCAACAGGTATATTAAAATTTTCTAAAGTTTGAGATATTATTTGTTTTTTAAGCTCAACATCCCCAGCAGAAACAGGTGTAGGTTCAATATCAGAAAGTAAATTTAAAGGTAAATAAATTTCTTTCTTTGGTAAATTATATTTTTTAGAAGTAGCATTATTTAGAGAGTTTTCTAAATTATTAGGAAGTGGAGTAACTTTCTTAGATTTTTTCTTTTTCTTGCTATCTTCAGGAGAAGCAATAACAGTTTCCTCTTGTAGATCATGAATAAACTTTTTTTCTCTTTTAGATAATTTTTTATTTTTAAAAGGCTTCAATTCTTTTGCTTTTTTTATTATTTCTTCATCTTCTAAATCAGAATCTTCATTTTCTACAGTTTTTGATTTAAATTTATTTAAAAATTCTTCATCAAACATTAATATAAATCCTATAAAAGCGAAAGTAAATAAAATAAAAAATGTAGCTATATCACCAGTATATTTAATGAAAAGTTTAGCAAAAAGAAATCCTAATATTCCACCATCTCCATAAAATTTAATACTCAAATCTGAAGGAGTACCAAAAAGCATAAAAAATCCAAAAACAGATAAAAAGAAAATAATACTACCTAAAAAATATTTGTAATCATTTTTCTGTTTTCTTTTAAAAAACCTTAAAAGAAGAGTTATTAAAAATACAAAAACAAAAAACCATCTAGCCTTCCCCATTAAAAATGATAAACTATCATTCAATATAAAACCAAATTGTCCTGCCAAATCAAATAAAGCAAGTAAAAATAAAATAGCAATTAAAATCCAAAATATAAGAACTATAGTTCTTTTAATCTCAGGACTTATCTCTATAATAGGATCACTTTTATACTTTTCTTTTGAAGGAGATTTTGAAGGAGATTTTACTGTTTTATGTTTTTTATTTTTTGAACCTTTTGGTCTACCCATATTTTTATTTTTAACTATATTTGATTATTTCAAAAATTAAATCTTTCAAATCTAAATTCATATATTTAATAGCCTTAGGAATTAAGCTATTTTTTGTCATACCAGGAATGGTATTGATTTCTAAAATATAAACTTCATTACCTTTTATAATATAATCAACTCTAACAA
>JAIPJN010000004.1 GCA_021734125.1 Patescibacteria group bacterium | reverse complement strand
GGATGTGTTTTAATAACACATCCTCAAAACTCACATATGCTTCCGGGTTTCGAATCCTAAAAAATAAATACATTATTTTTATAAAGGATTGTTAAAAATTTCTAGTCACTATAATTTATGGAGGAGAGGAAGGGATTCGAACCCTCGAGCCGGTTTCCCGACTAGCACCTTAGCAGGGTGCCCCTTTCAGCCACTCAGGCACCTCTCCAATAATATATAGAATATTATAATTTGCCTTTAAAGTCAATCTTATAAACTAAAAATTAATTTTAATTTCAGTCCCCTTTTTAGTGGAAGAAATAATGGTTTTCCAATCCATTTTATTAACAAAAGACTGAAAATAATTCATTCCAACACCATTACCTTCTTTTTTAGTAGTCCTGCCAATATAAAATTCATTACACAAATTAAAACTACGATTCTCTTTATTACAATTAATACACCAATCAATACCAGATCCATTATCTTCCAAAATAAAACTATTTTCTCTACCATCAATAATAATATTTATTTCACCCTTTATATTATCCAAATCAATGGATTCAAAAGAATTTTCAATCAAACTCATAAGAATTTGAAAAAAACCATCAGGTAAAGAGCATAAAATAATATCACTCCCCTTTTCAATAAAATTAACATTAATATAATGTTTAAATTTTAAATTAAAATTAAAAATTTTTATAATTTCTTTTATATTTTTATTTAAGTTGAAAGTTTTATTATTAATTTTAAAAATATCAAGAATATTATCTGTTAAATTATTTATTCTTGAAACAGAAGAAAAAGCAATATTCAACATATCTAAAGTATCTTCATCAAAATTTTTAGAATTTTTTAAAAGATCAAGAACACTATAAATTGGAGTAATTTCATTTTTTAAATTATGGACAATTCCTTGAATATTTTTACCTAAAAAAATATATTCAGAATTTTTATTAATATTGTTTTTGTTTGAGTTCATAAAATTTTATCTAATTAAATAATCTTATTAATTATATAATTTAATAATAAAAATAAAAAATTAATTAATAATTAATAACTTGAAATAAACATGAGTTTATAGTAATATCAAAAAAATAGTTAATTGCACCCATAGTTCAACTGGATAGAACAAGGGATTCCTAATCCCTCGATAGTGGTTCAAGTCCACTTGGGGGCACCAAAACCCTCGATAGTGGTTCAAGTCCACTTGGGGGCACCAAATAAAAAATTGTAGCGTCCAGCGATCGCTGGACTTATTTTTTCGTTTTAATATCATCTTAGGACCTGAAACTCAGAGCCTTATGTGAGTTTTGAGGATGTGTTATTAAAACACATCCGAAAAGGCGAACATGGCGAGAGAGGCCATGAGAAGACTTGCCGTTAGGCAAGTCTATCGAATGGCAAGTCCACTTGGGGGCACCAAATAAAAAATTGTAGCGTCCAACCATGTTTGGATTTTTTTATTTTTTCGTTTTTGTATCGTTTTAAAGAGAGATATTTAAATTACTAAAAACTGTTGAAAATCCTATTGCATATTTTTATAAAAATGTTATTATTAAAATATAAATAGTCTTTTATATGCGAAAGTCGGCTTCATGCCGTGTGTTAGTTTACTAACCTAGCTATAAAGGGCTTATTTTATTTATATCAAATTTATTTTTTCTATTATAAAAGTTTTTAGGATATTTATTAAAATCATAAACATCAAATAAAAAACTTATTTTATTTTCAACAAATTTTAAAAATCTATCTTCCTTTTTTGTATAAGCTCTAAATACAGCCCAATTTATATAATCTGCTATAGATAAACAAGGCTCCCCAACAGAAGACATTGGATATATATTAATTTTACAATTATTCTTAATATTCCATTCACTTTCAAATGTATTAACCGCAATTTTTATTGCATCTTCTAAAGGTTTTTGTCTCTTTTTATTACCTCTAACTTCAAAATAAATATCATTTTCTTTTGAGAAATGTAATTTATTTTTAAATAGTTTAATTATTAAATCATCATAAAATAAATTCTGTTTTCCTTTATATTTAGATTTAAAAATTTTTTCATTCTTCCTTGCGACTATAAATTCTGCTTTAAAGTCCAGTTTTAAAATCATTTTAAAAAATTTTTCCCTAATTTCTGGACAATCATCTTTAGCATGAAAATATTTTTTTGTTTTAATCATAGATGGAATATTTTGTAAATATTTATCATTTTGAATTTCTTTTTTTAATTTAAAAATTTCATCTCTTATTATTTTTGGATTTTTAGTTATTATAAATCCTAAAATTAAAATTTTAGAACAACCTTCTGTCCCAACTATATTTTTCCCATATTTATTATAAAAAACTGGGTCTCCAGCTTCATCAACAAAAAAATAATTTTTATTATCGGAAATTTCTTTCATTTATAGTTTTATTAAATTTACTTAATTATTTTAATTTTAAAATAAATAATTTTTATTTAAATTAATAATAAATCCTTCTAGATTATTTTTTATTATTTCTGTGAGTTTGGAGATATTTGGGCTAATATCTTCTCCACTATTTCGTCTTTTTCTTTCTCGTCTATCTTGTCCCAATCCCTCCCGTTGATTAGTTTCGCTACGTTCACTAGATTGAGTTTTGTATTTTTCTTTTTCATATATTTGATTATATAAAAAAATATTTTAATTGAATTTTGATTTAATATTATTATATAATAGCTCAAAAATTTATACTCTTCAATTTAGTTAATTGTAAAATTGTACACATGGGGTACAACTTTATATATTTTTATATAGGAAATTGTATATATGGTATACAATTTTTTATTAAAATCATAGTAATTGTGTATAACTTTATAAAATTAATTAAAAAAGGATAAATTTAATAAAAATAAAATTGTATAAACGGTTTACAATTTTATATCTTAAGTTGTATATATGTATTACAATTTACGCTTATTCCCTACAATTTTATAAGAAAAATATTTATTTTTGTGTTTTAATATATTGATGAATTTTGCACATTTTTTTGTGGAACATTTTAATTTTAAAATATTTTTTGTTTAATATAAGCTATTTTTTAAAAAATTATTTTTCTATGTAGAACCTAATTTCACGTGATTTAATGAAAATTTATTAAAAATTAATTTTCCAAAATTAATAAATTTTTATAAAAAAAGTTATATACCTGGTATACAATTTAATATATTAAATTGTATATACGGGTTATAACTTATATAATTTTCTTACAACTTATAATAAATATAATTATTTTTATGTTATAATATATTTTTATTTGTAAAAACGTCTTTATTATAGTATAATTTGACAAAGTACTTTATTTATTATATCTTCATAGATTATGAATCTATCAGAATTAGCAAGAAAACTTAAAATAACTACAGAAGAACTCAAAGAAAAATTACCTGAGTTAGGTTTTGATATTGGTAAAAAAGCTATAAAAATTGATGAAAATCAAACCGCTAAAATTATACAAAAATTTAAAGAAGAAAAAAGAAAAAAATTATTAGAAGAAAAAATAGAAAAATTTAAAAATATAGACCTTAAAAACAAAGTAAAGAAAGAAGAGAATAAAGATTCTGATAATAATGAGAATGAAAATAAAATTTTTATAGGAGATAGTATTATAGTTAGTAAACTTGCAGAAAAAATGAATGTTTCGGTTGTAAAGATTATTTCTGAGCTTATGAAAAATGGTATAGTTGCCAATTTAAATCAAGCTATTGATTTTGATACAGCTTCTATAATAGCTGAAGAGTTAGGATATTCTTTAGAATTAAAAAAAATAGATAATAACTCTCTTATAGAAAATAATCTAAAAGATGATTTAAAAGAATTGATAGAAAAAAATAATGAAGATTTCTGTTTAGAAAGACCCCCTGTTGTTGTTGTTATGGGACATGTAGATCATGGAAAAACAAAATTATTAGATACTATTTCTGATACTAATAAAATGAAAGGTGAAAGTGGTGGTATTACACAACACATAGGAGCTTTTCAAATTGAAAAAAATGATAGAAAATTAACTTTTATTGATACTCCTGGACATGAAGCTTTCCAATCTATGAGAGCAAGGGGTGGGGAAGTTGCTGATGTTGCTATTTTAATTATTGCCGCAAATGACTCTTTAAAAGCACAAACTTTAGAAGCTATTAAAATAATACAAGAAGAAAAACTTCCTTTTATTGTTGCTATTAATAAAACTGATTTACCAGATGCAAATATTGATAAAGTAAAAAATGATTTGTCTGAAATTAATTTAACTCCAGAAGATTGGGGCGGAGATACTATATGTGTTCCAATTTCTGCATTAAAAGGAATCGGAATTAATGAACTTTTAGATGTTTTATTTTTGGTTTCTGATATTTATAAAGAAAAATTAAATTGTAATAGTTCTGGACCAGCTATGGCTACTGTTATAGAATCTCATCTTGATGAAAATGAAGGATCTAAAGCTACTGTTATTATACAAACTGGGACACTAAGAAAAGGGGATTATGTTTTAATTGATAATATTGAAGGAAAAATTAAATCTCTAAAAAATGATAAAAATGAATTTATAGATGAGGCAAAACCTGGAGATCCTGTTATTATTTCTGGGTTGCGGGGATTACCAAATTCTGGAGATATATTACAAGTTATTAACAATAAAAAAGAATTAAGAAAAAAAATTAAAGATTATGCCAAAAAAGCAGAAAAATTAAATTCTAATGTCTCTGTAAAATCTTTAAACAAAGAAAATAATGAAGGACAAAATATAACTTCTTTAAATTTAATAATTAAATCTGATTTTTTAGGGTCAAAGGAAGCTCTTACCGATTCTCTAGAAAAG
Source organism: Patescibacteria group bacterium (assembly GCA_021734125.1). GTDB lineage: Bacteria > Patescibacteriota > Patescibacteriia > JAGPKW01 > JAGPKW01 > JAIPGT01. Next base: position 30,316 of record JAIPJN010000004.1, on the reverse strand, counting down.
ATAAATAAAATCCCTAACTTAAAAATTAATATTATAAAAAATGATGTTGGTTCTGTTACAGAAGGTGATGTTTTATTAGCTGAGGACACAAAATCCATTATTTTAGGTTTTGGAGTACACGTAGGGAATTTAGCTTCTATGATAGCTAGAGATAAAGATATTGTTATTAAAACTTCAAAAGTTATATATGAGTTAATAGATTTTGTATATCAAGAAATTGAAAAATTAGTCCCTCCAGAAATAAAAATGAATGTTTTTGCAAAAGCTAAAGTTTTAAAAGTTTTTTCAAGTGGTAAAAAACAAATTTTTGGTTGTTTAATTGATTCTGGTTTTGTAAAAAAGGGAGATAAATTTTATTTAAAAAGAAACGATGAAATTATAGCTTTTGGAAATGTAAAATCTTTAAAAATTGAAAAAAAAGAACAAGAAAAAGTTGAACCTGGTAATGAATGCGGGATTTTGAGTAATATTGATGTAAGAATTTTAGAAGGAGATTTACTTGAATTTTATGAAGAGTTAGAAATAGCATATAAAATTGAAAGAAAATAAAATGTCTAATTTTAGAATGAAACAAATTAATGAAATGATACATAGGGAAATTTCTAATTCTATTTCAAAAAATATTATTTTCCCAGAAGGCATTATTTTTACTATAACTAAGGTTATAACAACTAAAGATTTAGAAGAAGCAAAAATTTTTTATATAGTAAGCCCTCTAGATAAATCAAATACTTCTATAAATATTCTTAAAAAAAATATAAAAGTTTTAAAGGATGATTTTGCATCTTCTATAATTTTAAGAAAAACTCCAAAACTTAAATTTGTTTTAGATAAAACAGAAATAAGGGCTAAAAAAATAGAAAATATTCTTGATAAAATCAAAGATGAATGATCTTTTTGAAAAAATTAATAATTCTTTTCTAGACTCAAACACAGTTTTAATACTTATACATCCAAATCCTGATGCCGATTGTATTGCATCAGCTTTTTGTATGTATAATTATCTTTTAAAATTAGGGAAAAAAGTTGATATTTTTTCTTATGATAAAATCCCTAAAGAATTTAATTTTATACCTCTTGATAATTTAATAATTCATGAGATAAAAAAAGAAATAAACTATGATTTATTCTTATTACTTGATTTAAATACAGTTGAAAGATCTAAAATAAATATAGATGTTCCTCTTAATAAAACGGTTATTATAGATCATCATAAAATTATAAATGAAAATTATCCTTTTTTTTGTAAAGCTTTTTATATCGAAAAAGATAGTTCTTCAAATTGTGAATTAATTTATCGTTTTTTGAATGAAGTAAATTATAATATTAGTCCATTAGAAGCTACTGCAATGCTTTCAGGTATTGTTTTAGACACTGAAAATTTTACAACGCCTTCAACTAACCAAAATTCATTAAAAGTTGCTTCTAAATTGATATCTAAAGGTGCAAATGAAAAAATAATAGCAAAAAATTTATTAAAAAATAAAAAGATAGCATCATTAAATTTTATAGGTGAAATATTTGAAGAATTAAACTATTGTGAAGAATTAAAATGCGTTTGGTGTGCTTTAAATCAAGATATTTTAAATAAATATAAATTAAGTTATCATGAAGTTGAAGGTGGAATAAAAAATTTTTTAAATAAAATATCTGATTGTAATTTTGGGGTATTAATTTCCGATAGAGATGATGGTAATATATATTTTAGCTTGAGAACAACAAAAGAAAATTTTGATGTTGCTAAAATAGCTAATTTTTTTGGTGGAGGTGGACATAAAAATGCTTCAGGATTTTTTATCCCTGGTAAATTAATAAAAATAAATAATAATTGGAAAATTTCTATAAATAATAATTAAAATAATAATATGTTAATACCAACTGTAATAGATAAAACTCCACAAGGAGATAGAGCATATGATATATATTCCAGATTACTAAAAAATAGAATAATATTTTTAGGTGGAGCTATTAATAATGATGTAGCTAATGCTATTGTCGCACAGCTTCTTTATTTAGATGCTGAAAATCCAGAAAAAGATATTAAATTATATATAAATTCTCCTGGAGGCTCTGTTAGTGCAGGTCTTGCAGTATATGACACAATGCAACATGTAAAAAGCGATGTTTCTACTATTTGTTTTGGGCAAGCTGCATCTATGGGATCTTTTTTACTAGCAGGAGGAGAAAAAGGAAAAAGATTTGCTTTAGAAAATAGCGAAATTTTAATACACCAAGTTATGGGAGGAGCTGAAGGACAAGCTAGTGATGTTAAAATTGCTGCTGAAAATATTATAAAAATAAAAGATAAATTAAATTCTATTCTTGCAAAGAATACTGGAAATACAAAAGAAAAAATAGAAAAAGATGCTGATAGAGATTTTTATATGAGCGCGAAAGAAGCTTTAAAATATGGAATTATAGATAAAATTATTTAATATTTACAAAACTTAAAAAATTTGTTAGAGTTTTATATAAGGCATATTGTTTGATATAATTGTTTTTATCTAATATTAGTTGTTTTTGCCTTATATACTTAAGAATTAATTTTTAAGTTTTCATATAATTTATAATTAATTAAAGACCTCTTATTTTTATTTAATAAAATTAACAAATTAAAGAAAACTTAATACAAGGAGAATATTATGGAAAGTTTTTTATGGGTATTGGCTATTTTTAGTATTATTGCCTCTTTTTTTATTGGTAATAAATACAATCAAAAAAAATTAGAAAAAAAGATCAAAGGGGCTTCTGATAAGGCTAATAAAATTTTAGAAGAAGCTAAGGAAAAACAAAAAAAATTACTTATAGAAGCCCAAGAAAAGTCTTTAAAAATTGTAGACGATTCCAAAAAAGATATTGCAGAAGAAAAAAAAGAACTGCAATCTCAAAGAAAAAGATTAGAAGAAAGAGAAACTCTTTTTGATAAAAAATTAATAACTTTAGAAGAAAAAAGAGATAAAATTATTTCTATTAAAGAAGAAATCGAAAAACAAAAAGATAAAATTGAAAAATTAAAAGAGGATGAAATTAAAAAACTTGAAGAAATTGCTAAATTAACTAGATCTGAAGCTGAAGAAAGAATTATAAAAGAGATTGAAAATTCAATTTCAGATGATTCTGTTAAAAAAATAAAACAGATACAAGAAAAAACATACGAAGATATGGAAGAAGAATCAAAAAAAATATTAATGCTTGCTATACAAAGATTTTCTCTTCCTATTGTAAATGATATAACTACTACAAATGTTCAAATTCCAAATGAGGATATGAAAGGTAGAATTATAGGTAAGGAGGGTAGAAATATAAAAACTTTTGAGCAATTAACTGGTGTTGAAATTGTTATAGATGATACTCCAGATATTATTCAAATATCTTGTTTTAATCCTATAAGAAGACATATTGCTAAAAAAGCTTTGGATTATTTAATAGCAGATGGAAGAATACAGCCTGCTAGAATTGAGGAATTTATTGAAAGATCTAGAAATGAATTAGCAACTGATATTAAAAAAGCAGGGGAAAATTCTTTAACAGAAGTTGGAGTTGTTGGTATTGATCCTAAATTAATACAAATTCTTGGTAGATTAGAATATAGAACTAGTTATGGGCAAAATGTTTTACAACACTCTATAGAAGTTGGTATTCTTTCAGGATTACTTGCTAATGAAATTGGAGTTGATCCTTCTGTTTGTAAAAAAGCTGGTTTATTACATGATATAGGAAAGGCTGTTGACTTTGAAGTTCAAGGGACTCACCCTGAGATTGGTAAAAATATAGCGAAAAAATTTAATTTATCTGATACTGTAGTTAAGGCAATTGGAGAACATCATGATGATATGCCTTCTACTATAGAAGGGGTTATAGTACAAGTTGCTGATTCTATTTCTGGTGCTAGACCTGGAGCTAGAAAAGATACTTTAGAAAATTATATACAAAGATTACAAGATTTAGAAGATATTGCAATAAGAAAAGATAATATAAATAAAGCTTATGCAATTTCTGCAGGTAAAGAAATTAGAGTCTTTGTTAACCCTGAAAATATAAATGACTTACAAGCATTAAAAATTGCGAAAGAAATAGCAAGCGATATAGAAGAAGAATTAAAATATCCTGGAGAAATTAAAGTGACTATGATAAGAGAGAAAAAAATTATTGAATACGCTAAATAATTAATTTAATGAATATATTATTGATAGGTGATGTTGTTGGTAAAATAGGAAGAAAAACTATTGCAAAAACTTTACCTGATTTAAGAAAAAAACTATCTTTAGATTTGGTTGTTGCAAATGTAGAAAATATTGCTCATGGTTCTGGTGTTACTGAAAATACTTTATCTGAGATATCTCCATTTTTAGATTTTATGACTTTGGGAGATCATACTTTTGATAAAGAAAAAGATTTAAAAACTATTTTTAAAAATTATAATATTATACATCCTTATAATATAGAAAATGGTATAAATTCTGGTTATAAACTATTGAAAATAGGAAATAAAAAATTTTTATTTATAAATCTTGTTGGTAAAGTTTTTATGAAAAAGAGCGATAATTATTTTTGCCCTTTTTCAGCTTTTGATGATATATATAAAAAATTTAAAAAAGAAAATCCTTTCGTTATTGTAGATTTTCATGCTGAAACTACCAGTGAAAAAAGTGCATTTTTTCATTATGCAAATGATAGAGCAAATATAATTTTTGGAACTCATACCCATGTACCAACTTCTGATTTAAGAGTAGAAAATAATTGTTTTTTTGTTTCTGATGTTGGTATGGTTGGTTCTTATAATTCTGTTATTGGATCTTCTTATGAAAGTGTTATAAAAAGTTTTTTAACTGAAAAGCCTTTTAAAAATGAGATTCCTGAAGATGGTGAAACAATTTTTAATTCTGTTTTACTAAATATAGATAGTAATTATATAATAAAGAGGTTTGAAAGAGTTGATATTAAATCTATAGTATAATTTTGTTGACATGGTATTTCTCTTATTATAGAATTAATTTAGTTATTTTTTAGAATTTTAATTATTAAACGAAAAAATATGAATAAAGCTAGATTAGTAGAAATAGTATCTGATAAATTTAAACTCTCCAAAAGAGTATCTGAAGATATAGTAGAAACTATTTTTGATGAGTCAATTAAAGCTTTATCTAAGGGCGAAAAAGTTAATATAGTTGGGTTTGGTTCTTTTATGTCTAAAGTAAGACACGCCAGAAAAGGTGTTGATCCTAGAAATCCTTCTTCTATTATTGATGTACCTGAGACTAAAGTTGCTAAATTTAAGGCTGGAAAAAAATTAAAAGACTCTATAAATAACAGAATATAGTTTTTCTATTGATTTTTTTTGTTTAAAAGACTAGAATGTATAAATAAACTGTTCTAGTTTTTTATTTTTATACCTAATATTAGATAATAAATTTTAAATGAATAAAAAAGACAAAAAACCCATCAAAAAGAATGATAAAAAAAGTATTTTAAAAAATTTTTTAATTTATTTTTTTGTATTTTCAATTATAGGAGCCCTTCTTAGTTTTGGTAATTTAGAAAATCAAAACTCAGAAGAAGTTGGAATAAACAGTTTTATTAATTTTATTGATAATAATAATGTAAAGGAAGTTGTTGTATCTGGAGATAGAGTAAATTTTACAACAAACAATGATGAAAAAAAATATTTTTATAAAGAAGAACAAGAAAGTTTAAATGAAATTTTCACAACTTATAATATTTCAAAAGAAACCTTAGACTCTGTAAATATAGAAGTAAGTAATCTTTCAAATAGAAATTTTATTTTTAATATTCTTTTGCCTATATTATTACCTCTTCTTTTGTTTTTTTTATTTTTTATATATTTATCAAAAAAATTAAGTGGAGCAGGGAACAAAACATTATCTTTTGGGCAAAGTAATTTAAAACAAATAAATAATGACGCTAAAAAAACTAATTTTAAAGATGTTGCAGGAAATTTAAATGCAAAAGATGAACTTACTGAAATAGTAGATTTTTTAAAAAATCCTAAAAAATATACAGAAATAGGAGCTAAAATTCCTCATGGAGTTTTACTTATTGGTGCTCCTGGAACTGGTAAAACTTTACTTGCAAAAGCAGTTTCTGGTGAAGCAGGGGTTCCATTTTTTACAATATCTGGATCTGAATTTGTAGAAATGTTTGTTGGAGTAGGAGCTTCTAGAGTAAGAGATGTCTTTGATAAGGCTAAAAAACAATCTCCTTGTATAGTTTTTATTGATGAAATAGATGCTGTTGGTAGACAAAGAGGAGTTGGAGTTTCTGGATCTCATGAAGAAAGAGAACAAACATTAAATCAAATTTTAGTAGAAATGGATGGATTTGGAACTGACACAAATATTATTATTATAGGAGCAACTAATAGACCTGATGTTTTAGATAAAGCACTTCTTAGACCTGGAAGATTTGATAGGGTTGTTGTTTTAGATGCACCTGACATAACAGACAGAACTGAAATCTTAAAAATTCATGCTAAAAATAAGCCAATCATTAAAAGTGTTAATTTTAAATTAATAGCTGAAAGAACTCCTGGTTTTTCTGGAGCTGATTTAGAAAATTTATTAAATGAATCTGCAATATTAGCTGCTTCAAAAAATAAAAAAGAAATTTCTTTGGAAGATATCTTAAATAGTATAGAAAAGGTTTTATTAGGGCCAGAAAAGAAAAGCCATATTTTATCAAAAGAAGAGAAAAAAATAACTGCTTATCATGAAGCAGGACACGCTCTTGTTGCAAATTTTTTAGAAAATTGTGATCCTGTTCATAAAATAAGTATTGTTTCAAGAGGTAGAGCAGCTGGATATACATTAAATTTACCTGAAAAAGAAATATATTTGCATTCTAAAGATTATTATATTGATACTATAGCAATGATGCTTGGTGGTTATATTGTTGAAAAAGAATTATTAAAAAAACTATCTAGTGGACCATCTTCTGATTTAAAGAAAGCTACAGATTTAGCAAAAAAATTAATAACAGAATTTGCTATGGGAGAAAATTTACCTATTAGAATTTATGGAGAAAAAGATGAATTATTCTTTTTAGGTAATAATACCGTAAAAGTAGATTACAGCGAAGAAACTGCAAAAATGGTTGATAAAGAAATAGCTAATATAATAGACACAGCTTACAACAGAGCTAAAAACGTTATATTAAAAAACAAAAAGGCTTTAGAAAAGTTAGTTGAAGTTTTAGTAAAAAAAGAAACTATTGAAAAAGATGAATTTAAAAAAATAATTGAAAATGTGATATAATTTATTTAGTAATTAATAATATTATTAAAAATATGATTTCTTTTAAAAAGGTTTTTAACAAATACTCTTTAGAGAAAAAAAATTGGTTTTTGACTTTTTTTGTTTCTTTATCTAGTTTTTTATTTTTTTCATCTATATTTTTTAATTTTATATATTTAAAATCTAATAGATATTTTATTTCATTTTCTGATACTATAAGTGATTTTTTCTTAGTATTTAAATCTATTTTTGCAAATACTTTAATGCCCGGTATTGGAGATTTATTCACTAAAATAAGTACTACAAAAATATTAGAAGATGTAGTCTATGACAATCCCTTAATTATAAATAATTTTTTTTATAACAATATTAATTTAATACTCATTTTTGTTGTTTTATTATTTTTTGTAATAACTTGTGTAGCTTTTACTTATCTCATTACATTAAATGAAAAAAAATCTTTAATAAAAGAAAATAAAAGAAAAATATTGCCAATAATAACTTTATTTTTGATTAGAAATTTAATTATTTCTTTACTTTTTGTAATTGTTGTTCTTATATCACAAAATTTTTATTTAAATTCTAATTTATTTTTTACAATTTCTTTTCTTCTTATTTTTATTATTTCTTTGTTTATACAAATAATATTTGAATATTCTTTTAGATATCTTGTTTTAGATTCAGAAAATATCTTTTCTTCTTTGAAAAAATCTAGAAAACTTTTATTTTCAAGATTTAAAGAGTCTTTTAAAGCCTCTTTAATAAGTTTTTTATTATTTTTATTAATATTTATAGGAATTATAGTATTTATATTACCTTTTATTATAATCTCTATTTTTATTGCAAAAGAAAATTTAGCTTCAATTTTTAACTCTGCCAATATTATTCTTTTGATAATTTTATCTTTATTTGGATCTATAATATTTAATGCTTTATATGTAAGTCTTTGGAACACTACTTATATAGAAAATAAAAAGCTCTAAAAATAGCTTATTTAAAATAAAAATTAAATATTGAAAAATAGTTGTTTTTATAGTACTATCGTAGATATGAATCAAAAAAATAATGTTAATAAGGATAGTTTATCAACCAAAACTTTTAGAATAGCTTTTAGTTTTATATTTGTTTTTGGTATACCTCCTTTTGTTATTATGATTTTATGGAATTATTTTCCCTTTATTTTTTTTAATAATAAAAACATTTTAATATTTTCATTATTAGCAGCATTAATTTTTTCTTGGATATTAGTTATATATAAATATAAAAAATTAAAATCATTATACGAAAAAGAAAAGAAATAGAAATAATATATGAAAGAAAGTTTTTTGAGGTTTTTCAGAGATAAACCAGAATTACAACCTGATATAATATATACTATTGGCGACTTTCCAGTCACCAATTCTTTATTGCTTACAATATTTATAATTTTTTTAATTATTATTTTTGTTATTTATTTAAATAAAAAAATTACCGAAAAACCAAAAGGAATACAAAATGTTTTTGAATATTTATATGAATCTATGATAAACATGACTACTCAAATAACTGGGAGCAAATTAATTTCTGAAAATATTTTTCCACTTATAGGCTCTTTATTCGTTTTTATAGGATTATCAAATTTAATAACCCTTATAATACCTGGTTTATCTAGCATAACTTATGATTCACAATATTTATTCAGAACACCAACAAATGATTTTAATATGACTTTTGCCCTATCTTTAGGAATAATTTTACTTATACAAATACAAAGTATAAAAAGTTATGGGTTTTTTGGTTACTTAGGTAGATTTTTTAAATTTAAAGAAGTATTTATTGGTTTTAAAAAAGGAATTTCTTCTGGATTAGAATCTATTATAGATTTTTTTGTAGGAATTCTTGATATAATCTCAGAAATAGCAAAAATAATATCTCTTTCTTTACGTTTGTTTGGAAATATATATGCTGGAGAAGTTTTAGCAACATTAATTTTTGGAGCTTTTGCTTATGGATTGCCAACCGTTTGGGCTGTTATGAGTTTACTTACTGCTGTAGTTCAAGCTATTGTATTTGGAGCTCTTGTGGCAGCTTATTACTCAGGATCTATAGATGAAAATAAAATTTTTAATAATTAAATAATAATTAATATATAAAATATATGGAATTAGAATCAGCTAGATTAATTGCGAAAGCATTATGCACATTAACAATGGGACTTTCTGCTATTGGTGAAGGATTAGTAGCATCTAAAGCATTAGAAGCGATAGGAAGAAATCCTGAACTTGAAGGATCATTATTTTCAAAAATGATTATAGCTATTGCTATGTGTGAATCAACTGCTATTTATGCTTTTGTTGCTTTCTTTTTAATATAAATAATATTTTTTAAAATGAGTTTATTAGAAACATTAGGGAAAATTGGTTTTGATTGGAGGATGGCATTATCAAATCTTGCTACTTTTTTAATTATATTTTTTATTTTAAAAAAATATGCGTTTAAACCAATAAATAAAGTTTTAAAAACAAGAAAAGAAAAAATAGAGAAAGGATTGGAACATGCTAAAAGTGCTACTGAAAATTTTTTAAAATCCGAAGAAGATTATAATTTAAAGATAGAAAAAGCTAAAAAAGATTCTGTAAAAATAGTAGATACAGCCAAAAAAAGGGGTGATGAAATTATAAAAAATTATACTAAACAAGCAGAAGAAAAAACAGTAAAAATTATTGAAGATGCTAGAAAAGAAATAAATAAAGAAAAAGAATTAGCTAAAAAAGAAATAAACCAAGAAGCTATATCTTTAGGTGTTTTTATTACAGAAAAATTATTATCTGAAAATATAGATTCAGAAAAAAATAGAGAAATTATTAATGAATTTTTAAACAAAAAAAATGAAAATTAATTCAAAAATTTTGTCTTTGGCATTATATGAACTTATAGAAGAAAATCCTAAAAACTATGAAAAGACAATAGAAAGCTTTTCTAATTTTTGTTGTAAAAATAATTTTATAAATATTTTACCTAAAATTAGCAAAAATATAGAGTATTTTTTAAATAAAAATAATATTAAAAATAGCTTAATTATAACAGAAAAAACAAATAAAGAAGGTATAAATACTATTTTTAATAAACTAGATATAAATGACGCAAATATTATTGTTGATAATAATTTAATTTCTGGTTTTGTTTTAAAGAAAAATAATATTTTATACGATGCTAGTTTAAAGTCTCAAATCAAAAAAATAAAAGAAATTATGAATAATTAAATATATGGATTCTAAAAAAATTGTTGAAAAATTAAAAAACCAAATAAAAAACTTTGAAAAAGAAATAAATATAACTGAAATCGGAAAAGTTTTAGAAGTTGGAGATGGTATAGTAAAAGCATCTGGTCTTGATAATTGTGAATCTTCTGAAATGGTAAAGTTTGAAAATGGAGAAACAGGTATAGCTCTAAATTTAGAAGAGGAAATTGTTGGTATAATAGTTTTAGGAGATTATACAAAAATAAAAGAGGGCCAAGAAATAAAAAGAACTGGAAAAATTTTATCTATTCCTGTTTCTGATAATTTTTTAGGTAGAATTATAAATCCTTTAGGTGAGCCAATTGATGGTAAAGGAAAAATAGAAAGTTCTGAAAATTATTTAATTGAAAAAAAGGCTCCTTCAGTTATGGAAAGAGAGCCCGTTTCTGAGCCATTACAAACAGGAATAAAGGCTATTGATACTATGATACCAATTGGTAAAGGACAAAGGGAATTAATTATTGGAGATAAACAAACCGGAAAAACAGCGATAGCTATAGACACTATTTTAAACCAAAAAGGAAAAGATGTTATATGTATTTATGTTTCCATAGGTCAAAAAGAATCTAAATTAGCCAGAATAGTTTCAAAATTAAAAGAGGGTGGAGCTATGGATTACACTATAGTAATTTCAGCTCCAGCATCTAAGCCTGCTGCTATGTCTTATATTGCTCCATATTCTGGAGTAACTATGGCAGAATATTTTATGGATAAGAAAAAAGATGTTTTGATTGTGTATGATGATTTAACAAAACAAGCTTGGGCTTATAGAGAAATCTCTCTTTTATTAAGAAGGCCGGCTGGTAGAGAAGCTTATCCTGGAGATGTTTTTTATTTACATTCTAGACTTCTAGAAAGAGCATGTAGAAGAAATGAGGAAAGTGGTGGAGGCTCTATAACAGCTTTACCAATAATAGAAACCCAAGCTGGAGATGTTTCTGCTTATATACCTACAAATGTTATTTCTATAACTGATGGACAGATATTTTTAGAGTCTAATTTATTTTATAAAGGAATTAGACCTGCTATTAATGTCGGTGTATCTGTTTCTAGAGTTGGAGGATCAGCACAAATAAAATCTATGAAAAAAAATGCTGGAAAATTAAAACTTTCACTTGCTCAATTCAGAGAATTAGAAGCTTTTACTCAATTTGCTTCTGACTTGGATTCTAAAACAAAAAAACAATTAGATAGAGGTAATATATTGGTTGAAATATTAAAACAAGAGCAATATAGACCTATAGAAACTTCATTACAAGTTGCTTTGATTTATTTAGCAAATAATGGATATTTAGATAATATAGAAATAAAAAATATTAAAAAATGGGAAAGTGATTTTTTTGAATATATGAAAAATTTTAAAATAGATATTTTAGAAAAAATTTCTAAAGGATGGGGAGATGAAGAAGAAAAATTATTAAAAAATGCTATAGAAGAATATATAAAATAATATGGAAAGTGCAAAAGATATAAAAAATAGAATAAGCTCAATAAAAAATACAAAAAAAATAACAAAAGCTATGGAGATGATAGCTGCTTCTAAGATGAAAAAACAAATAAAGTTAGCTCTTTCTGGTAAATATTATGCTGAATATGCATTGTCTATGATGATTAATATAGTAAAAAATAATAAAGATATAAAACATCCTTTTTTGAAAAAAAACAAAAACATAAAAAATGTTTTAATGATTATTTTAACCTCTGATAAGGGTCTTTGTGGTGGATATAATATAAATATTTTTAAATCTTTGAATAAATATATAAATGAAAATAAAGATAAAAATATTAATGTTATATGTATTGGGAAATATGCTAAAAAATATGCTAAAAAATTAAATTTAAATATTATTAAAAATTTTTCTTCTTTTGGAGAGAATGTGAAAATTGATGATATTAATAATTTAAATAATTTTATAAAAGAAGAATTTTTGGAAGAAAATTATGATAGAATAAAAATTATTTATACTAACTTTATATCTCCCATTTCTAATAATGTAAAAATTAGAAGGTTATTGCCTTTAACTGAAAAAGGAATGATTTATTTATTTTCTGAAATAGGGCAAGATGATAAAAATATAGATCAAAATTATTATAAAGATAGAAGTAATATTGATTATATTTTTGAACCATCCCCAAAAATTATTTTTGATAGAGTTATACCGATATTAGTAAAAATAGAAATTTATCAATGTATTTTAGAATCTTTAGCTTCAGAACACAGTTTAAGAATGATTGCCATGAAGAATGCTTCTGATAATGCTGGTAAAATAGTTGATAATTTAACTTTAAAATATAATAAAGTAAGACAAGCCTCAATAACTTCTGAAATATTAGAAATATCTTCTGGGGCAGAAGCTCTTAATTCTTAATTAATAAAATTTATGAACAAAGGTAAAATAACACAAATAATAGGCCCTGTTGTTGATGTAAAATTTGAAGATAAAATCCCAAATATTTATAATGCATTACAGGTTGATAATAGTGGGATGAAGGTTATATTAGAAGTCCAACAACACTTAGGAATGAACCAAGTTAGAACTATAGCTATGGAATCTACAGATGGTCTTATAAGGGGGCAAGAAGTGTTAGATACTGGGGAACTTATTTCTGTTCCAGTTGGCCCAGAAACCCTTGGTAGAATGTTTAATGTAGTTGGAGATGTTATAGATAATAAAGAAGCTATTAAAACTGATAAAAAATATCCAATTCATAGAAACGCTCCAGAATTTGTAAATCAATCTACAAAAACTGAAATATTAGAAACTGGAATTAAGGTTATAGATCTTTTATGCCCATTTTTAAAGGGTGGTAAAGTTGGTCTTTTTGGTGGAGCTGGAGTTGGAAAAACTGTCACAATACAAGAACTTATTAGAAATATTGCTCAAGAACATGGTGGATATTCTATATTTGCAGGGGTAGGTGAAAGAACTAGAGAGGGGAATGATTTATATAAAGAAATGGAAGAATCTGGAGTATTAGCAAAAACTGCTTTGGTTTTTGGGCAAATGAATGAGTCTCCTGGAGTTAGGGCTAGAGTGGCACTTTCCGCATTATCTATGGCTGAATATTTTAGAGATGAAGAAAATAAAGATTTATTATTTTTTATTGATAATATTTTTAGATTTACTCAAGCAGGGTCAGAACTTTCAGCACTTTTAGGAAGAATGCCTTCAGCTGTTGGCTACCAACCAACATTAGCTTCTGAGATGGGATCTATGCAAGAGAGAATAACATCTACTGATAAAGGTTCTATAACTTCTGTACAAGCTGTTTATGTTCCTGCTGATGATTTAACAGATCCAGCTCCTTCTACTACTTTTTCTCATTTGGATTCTACTGTTGTTTTGTCTAGAGCTTTAACTGAAATTGGTATATACCCAGCAGTTGATCCTCTTGATTCAACTTCTACTATATTAGATCCAATTTATGTAGGGGAAGAGCATTATAAAGTCGCTATGGATGTAAAAAACATTTTACAAAAATATAAAGACTTGCAAGATATTATAGCCATACTTGGAATGGATGAGTTGTCTGATGAGGATAAAACTATTGTTTTCAGGGCTAGAAAAATACAAAAATTTTTATCTCAACCATTCTTTGTTGCAGAACAATTTACAGGAATGCAAGGAAAGTATGTTAGTATAGAAGATAATATAAGAAGCTTTAAAGAAATAATTGAAGGTAAACATGATAAAAAAAATGAACAAGATTTTTATATGAAAGGATCTATAGATGAAATAAAATAAATTATGGAACAAAAAGAAAAAATAAAATTTGAAATAATAACACCTATTGAAACTATTTATAGTGATTTAGTGGATAGTGTTACTTTAAATACTATAGATGGACAAATAACTGCGATGCCTAGACATATGCCACTTATATCTGTAATAGATATTGGTGAAATTATTTTAACAAAAGAAAATGAAAAAATATATATAAGTTCTAGTTCTGGAATAGTTGAAATAAAACAAAGAAATAAAGAAGATAAAAATAAAAAGATAACTAAAATTATTATATTAACTGACTCAGCTCAAAAAATGGATAAAATTAAATAATATTTATTATAAAAAATAATCTTATACACACAAGGTTATTTTTTTGTTGATAAATTGTGTAAAAGTATATAAGTTGTTAATTAATTATATTAAAAATGTTTAAAAAAATAAAAAATGGCTAAAAAAAATTATAATAAAAGTGTAAAAAAAATATTAAAAAGTTAAAAAAATAAAAATATTAAAAAGAAATTAACATATACTATATAAAAAGGAACCCTTATATTATAAAAATATGCACATATAAAATACTTAAAATAAGATAAAAAAATGAGATATAAACACAATCCACTGTTATAATTACTATTAATTACTATAAATAAATATATTAAATATAAAAAAATAAAAATAATAATTTAATAACAACTTGAAAAAAGATATTACAAAGCATAGAATAGAAATACAAAATAATTAAAAGAAAAAATATGAAAATCGAGTGTACACAAGAAAATTTAAAAAAAGGATTAAACGTTGTTAGTAGAATAATAAATAAAAATACAAATTTACCTATTTTAAATAATGTTTATATTGAAACCAAAGAAAATAAATTAAAATTAATTGCTACAGATTTAGAAATGGGAATTGAATTTATTTTACCTTGTAAAGTTATAGAAGAAGGAAATTTAGTTGTTCCTGGGTTATTGTTTAGTAATTATATAAATTCACTTCCTGCTAGTAATATTATTATTGAAACAAAAGATACAGAAATGAGTATTAAATGTGCTAGTTTCAAAACAAAAATTAATTGTTTTAATCCTGATGATTTTCCTGTTTTACCTGAAATTGAAAAAGGAGTTTCTTATTCTGTTTCTGGTGTTGAATTTTTTGATGCTTTATCTAAAATTGTATTTTCTATAGCAAATAATAAAAATAGACCCGAAATAAATGGTTTATTATTTAAAATTGAAAATGATAATTTATCTTTAGTTGGAACTGATAGTTATAGATTGACAGAGAAAAAAATGAATATTGTTAATGAATCTAATACTTCAAAAGAAATTATTATTCCTTTATCTACTGTTCAAGAAATTATAAAAATATTACAAGTTGAAAAGGAAAATATTAGTTTTGTTATTTCTGATAATCAAATTTTAGTAAAAACTAAAAATATTAGTTTAATTTCTAGATTAATAAGTGGTGAATATCCAGATTATAAACAAATAATACCTAGTGATTTTAATACTAGTTTTAAAATTAATAAAAATGAATTTATAAATATAGTTAAAAATATAGGTTTATTTTCTGACAGAACATCTTCTGATATAAATATAAAAACTAATTCTGAAAATAAAAAACTTATTATTGAATCTAAAAATAATCAATTTGGTGAAAATATAGCAGAAATTGATAAAGAAATATTTGGTGAAGATAATTTTATTAATTTTAATTATCAATATATATTAGATGGATTAAATAGTATTGATGAAGATATTATTACCTTTAGTTTTATTAATGAAAATATGCCTGCACTTATTAAAGGTGAAGATAATTCTGATTATATATATATTGTTATGCCTATTAGAGTTTAATTATATGGAATCATTTAAAGATATATTTTATAATACAAAAAAATTAGAACCTTTTAGAAAATATGCAAAAGATAAACCTAATAAATCTAATAAATTTGTTGATATTAATTCTAAAAATGCAATAGGAGAAAAGGTTATGAAGGAAATGTTTTTTAAAGAAATAAAAACAATTTTAATTGAATTTTTGGGTGAGGAAAATATAAAATTTGTTAGACCTATTTCTATAAAAGAAAATGTTTTAAATTTAAAATGTTCTAATCCTATTATTGCTTCTCAAATTAAATTACAAAAAACTAAAATTTTAGAAAAGATTAAAAATCCTCAATATAATATAGAAAAGATAGTATTTAGTGTTTAAATTAATTAACTCTTATATTTAAAGTTTCTGTTGTTATTATTTCACCAGAGTTTTTTTGTATTTTTGCATTTATTTTATAATATCCAGAATTTGTTGGTTGAAAATTAACTTTTAGATTATTTTCTTTTATATCTGTTAATAAACTTAGTAATTTTTTTGGATTACCTGAATTTTGATAATAAAATTTAATATTACTAATGTTGTTTATGTTTTGTATAAATAAATTTAATTCTAAATTATTCCAAGTGTTAATTTCATTATAACTACTATTTTTCCACTCTATTTTATCTTCATTAGCATTCATAGTAAAAGTTATAGAATCAGAATCTCTATTTAAATATTCATCAAAAACTTTTACAGTCAAAATATGCTGTCCTTGATTTATATTTAATAATTCTAGTAATATTTCTTTTTTAGGTATTTTTGTTTCATAAACAACTATATCATCTATTATATATTGTATTTTTTTAAAAACTCCTTTAACTGAAAAATCTATATTTATAGGGACAATATAATTATTAAATATAGAGTTATTATTTAAATTTTTTATATTTACATTTGTAACAGCATCTTTTGAATGCACATCATCATATTCTTCAGGTGGTTCATCTGTTTTTATTTCTATATCTTCATCTTGGCTTTCTATTAAATTAGATATAATAGTTTTTTCATATTCTGTTTTGTCTTCTTTTTCTATAATTTCTTTAATCCAATCATCAATTGCTTTTTCCCAGTTATCATACTGTGGATCATTTTTTGGATTTTCTATTATTTTTTTTGTGAGATCATTTTTATCTATATAATGTAATATGCTATGTATATCTAAATATTTTACTTCTTTTATTAAATCTTCTGGAGTTTCTTTAGTTGCTAATTTTTCTGTTATTTTATCTATTTCAATTTCTTTATAATTAATATAATTACCATTTAACATTTTATTTTCTTGTGTGGTATATATAGGGTCTATAAAATTTGTTTTTGGTAAATCTTTTACTGCAAATTTCATAAATTCATTCCATATAGGAGCTGCAATTTCGCTTGCAGGAGCTTCAGACATTTCTTTATTGTCATTATTCCCGACCCAAACCCCTGTTATTATTTCTGGTGTGTAACCTATAGTCCAAGCATCTTTAAAATCGTTTGTTGTTCCTGTTTTTGCTGCAGATGGTATATCTCCTAAGGTTAAATAATTATTATATCCAAAAGCAAAACTTCTTTCATTGTTATCTGATATACAAAAATTTACTTTTCTTGCTACTTCTCTATCTATTATTCTAGCAGACTCTATTTCATTATTTTCTGCTATAGTTTCTTCTTTGTTATTAATTACTTTTAATATTAATTTTTCTTTAGTTAAAATTCCATCATTTGCATAGGTAGTATAAGCCCGTACATGTTCTAATAATGAAGCCTCTGCTGTTCCTAATACTAAACTTAACCCATATTTGTCTTTATCTTCTGATTTTATAGTTGTATATCCAAAATTTTCAGCGAAATTTAGGGCATTTTCTATCCCAGTTAAATATAAAACCTTTACAGCAGGGATATTTAAAGATCCAGCTAATGCTTTTTTAAGAGAAACTGGCCCATATTCTTTATATGCATAATTTTTTGGGATATATTCTTCTCCTGAATTTGCAAAATTAGTTTCTACATCAAAAACAACAGTATCAGGAGTATATCCTTTTTCAAATGCAGCACCATAAACTATAGGTTTAAAAGATGATCCTAATTGTCTTTGTGATAAAGTCACATTAAATTGTCCTTCATTTTTATTATCAAAAAAATCCATAGATCCTACCATAGCTAGTACTTCTCCATTTTTTGGGTTCATTGAAATTAATCCAGCATTACTTCCTCCTCTACTTTCTATTCTTTCTCTATTATTTTTTATAATTTCTTCTGCTTTTTCTTGTAATTCTAAATCTAAAGTCGTTATTATTTTGTATCCACCTTGTTCTATTTCTGTTTCTCCATATTCTTGAGCTAATAATTCTTTTACATACATTACAAAATGAGGTGCTTTTATATTATTAGTTTTTATTTGTATTTTCGATAATATATCTGTATTTTTTGCTTCTATTGCTTCTTTTTTATTAATATATCCATTTTCTTCCATAAGATCTATAATATATTCCCATCTTCTTACAAGAAGGTCTGTGTTATTCCCATATGGGGAATAAAGAGTAGGGCCTTTAGGTAAAGATGCAAGTAAAGCACTTTCTGCTATATTTAAATCTTTTGCACTTTTTCCAAAAAAACTTTCTGAGGCAGATTCAACACCATAAATAACAGCACCATACGGTATTTCATTTAAATACATTTTAATAATTTCATCTTTACTAAATTTTTGTTCTATTTGGTAAGCTAATATAAATTCTTTTATTTTTCTAGATATTTTTTGTTCTTTTGTAAGAATTGTATTTTTTACTAACTGTTGGGTTAATGTTGATCCTCCCTGTAAATTTTTACCTTGTATATATAAATAGACATCTCTAAATAAAGCTCTTGCCATTCCTGTTAATGAAAATCCTTGGTGATTATAAAAATCTTTATCTTCTGCTGATATAGTAGCTTGTATTATGTAATCTGATATTTCATCTAATTCTATTATTGTTCTTTTTTCATCTCCATGAATTTCATATAATAAATTTTCACCAGTTCTGTCATAAATTTTTGTTGTTTCTGCTTGTTTTCTTTCTATTAATTTATCTGGACTAGGTATTTCTTTACTATATTTTGAAAATAAAAATATAGTAGTGAATATTCCTGCTACTGAAAATATTAAAAAAAGATTTATCAAAAATCTAAAAAAATGGAATTTTTTAACCTTTTTTTCTTCTTTTAATTTTTTGTTTTTAAAATTTTTCATTTTATTTTTTGTTTAAATTTCCTATTAATTAAAGCAAAAAAACACTGACTGTGTCAATTATTTTTATTGTTTTTAGGCTATTTTTGTGTAATAATAGTTTTAGTATTTAATAAAGTTTTTATGAAAAAAAATAATATAAATGAAAAAGCTATAAACGAACTTTTAGATAGAAGTATTAGTGCTATTTATCCTTCTAAAAAAGAATTAAAAGAAAAGTTACTTTCAGGAGATAAAATAAGTTTATATTTAGGAATAGACCCTACTGGACCTAGTTTACATTTAGGACATGCTATATGTTTAAATAAATTAGCAGAATTTCAAAAATTAGGACATAAAATTATTTTTCTTATTGGCAGTTTTACTGCTATGATTGGAGATCCTACTGATAAAAATTCCCAAAGAAAGCCACTAACTAGAGAACAAGTTTTAGAAAATTGTAAAGATTATATTAAACAAGCATCAGGGGTTTTAGATTTTGAGGGGAAAAATCCTGTTAAAATATTATATAATTCTGATTGGCATGATAAATTAACTTTTTCAGAAGTCATTTCTCTTTCTTCTTTTTTCACTGTACAACAAATGCTTGAAAGAGATATGTTTCAAAAAAGATTGGAAGAAGAAAAAGCTATAGGTTTGAATGAATTTTTATATCCACTTATGCAGGGATATGATAGCGTTGTTATGAATGTTGATTTAGAATTGGGAGGAAATGATCAAATTTTTAATATGTTGGCTGGTAGAACATTAATGAAAAAAATAAATAATAAAGAAAAATTTGTTGTTGCTATAAAGCTTTTGACTGATAGTTCTGGTAAAAAAATGGGAAAGAGTGAGGGGAATATGTTAACTCTTTCTGACCCTCCTAAAACAATGTTTGGTAAAGTTATGTCTTGGACAGATGAAGTTATGGTTTCAGCTTTTGAGCTTTGTACCAAAGTTCCATTAGAAGAGATAAAAGAAATAAAAGAAGATTATGAAAAGGAAAATACTTCTCCTAGGGATTTAAAATTAAGGCTAGCTTCAGAGGTTGTTTCTCTTTATCACGGAGACGAAGTAGCTTTAAAGGAAAAAGAAAATTTTATAGATCAATTTTCTAATAAGAATTTACCAGAAAATATAAAAGAAGTTAATTATAAAAAAGAGATTGATATTATAA
Organism: Patescibacteria group bacterium; assembly: GCA_021734125.1. Classification (GTDB taxonomy): domain Bacteria; phylum Patescibacteriota; class Patescibacteriia; order JAGPKW01; family JAGPKW01; genus JAIPGT01. The sequence continues at coordinate 9,815 of JAIPJN010000004.1, read as the reverse complement.
CTTTTTTAACAGAAAATTCTTTTTATTCCAGTAATGGCGAAGCTAGAAGAATGGTAGAGCAGGGGGCTATAAAAATTCATAAAGATTCTGATATTCTAAAAGTAGAAGATACAAAATTTATATTAACAAAAGAATATAATGATTGTGTAATACAGGCAGGGAAAAGAAAATTTTTAAAAATAAAATTTAATTAATTTTTTATTTATGTTAAGACATAAAATAGATAATTTTTATGGTGTTGATGGGGTTGCAAGAAAAAATTTTTATAATAGACATAAAGAATTAAATAAAGTTAAAAAAAATTTAAAAAAAGAAGGTTCTTTTTTGAATAAAAAAAATATTTATTCAAGACAGGTCTCTTATTATGAATTTTTTGAAAGAATTTACGAAGCTTTTTTAAATTTAAAAAGTTATTATACAGAAAGTAAAAGAAATAAAAAATTTGAAAAAATACTTGTTAATTTAGAAAAAAATACAAAAAAAGGTATAGATGATACTGTTTCTTCCTCCGCTAATACTAGAATTTTGGTTTTGATTAAGCTTTTTTGGGTGAGTAGGTTTTTTATTCAATATTGGATATTAAAAATTATTACTAAAAAAAATAAAAAAGAAAAATATGAATTCAAATTCTATTCCTAATATAAACTTAGATCTCATATTACAAAAAGGTATGGTGGATAAATCTGATATTGTTGGAGATTTTGGTTGTGGTCAAGGATATTTAACAAAAAAACTTTGTAAAAAAGTTACTGATTCTGGCATGGTTTATGCAGTTGATATTGTTAGAGATATTTTATCCTCATTAGAGACAATATTACATATTGAAGGTATAAATAATTTCAAAACTATTTGGTCTAATTTAGAAATTTATAATGCGACTAAAATAGAAAGTAAGTCTTTAGATTCTGGATTTTTAGTTAATATGTTATTTCAAAGCTCTAAAGAGTTTGAAATCATAAAAGAGTCTGCAAGAATGGTTAAAAATGGTGGTAAAATAGTTATTGTTGATTGGACAAAAACAGCTATTTCACCAATTGCTCCAATTAATGAAGATAGAGTTGATGTTAAAAAAATTAGAAAATTATGTGAAAAAATTCCAGAAGTTGAAGAAGAAGAAATTTTTGTTGCAGGTGAAAATTATTGGGGGATTGTTTTAAATGTAGTTAATTAATTTTAAAAAATTTGTATTATGATATATGTAATTGGTCATAAAAGCCCTGATACAGATACAGTTGTTTCTGCTGTAGCTTATGCACATTTAATGGGTGAAGATTATCAACCTCTTGTTGCGGGGGATCTTAATTTAGAATCTGCTTTTGTTTTAGAAAAATTTGATATTGATATTCCTAAAAAACTAGCTTCTGTATCTAAAGAAAATAAATTTTTTTTAGTTGATCATAATGAAAAATCTCAAAGACTTAATGGTATTACTGAAGAAAATATTGTTGGTATTTTAGACCATCATAAAATGGATTTTTGTAATTATTGTCCTATAGATATTATTATTAAACCTTGTGGTTCTTCTTGTACAATAATAGCTGAAATGTTTTTTGATAAGGGAATAAAATTAGATAAAAATATGGCAGGAGCTTTGCTTGCTGGTATTTTATCAGATACTGTTATTTTTAAATCTCCTACATGTATTGATTTGGATATTAATATTGCAAATAAACTAGCTGATATTGCTGGTATTTCAGATATTAACGCTTTTGGTATGGAACTTTTTTCAAAAAAATCTGAAATACAAAATAAAACAGATGAAGAAATTATAAATAATGATTTTAAAGAATTTGATATAAAAGATAAAAAAATTGGAGTGGGCCAAGTTGAACTTGCTGATGCATCTTTAGTTATGGCTAGAAAAGAAAATATTTTAAAAAAACAAAAAGAAATTTTAGAAAGAGATAATTATTTTGCTATTATTTTGATGGTTACAGATATTATAAAGGAAGGGAGTTATCTTTGGATTGTTGGGGATAATTTAATATTTGATGTTTTCGAGAATGATATGCAATCTACTAAATTTTATGAGGGTTTGATGTCTAGAAAAAAACAAATTCTTCCAAAACTTTCTAATATTTAATTAAAAATATATATAAAGTTAATATTTTTTTAATATTTTTATTTTAGAATAAGCTTAGTTTTAATTAAGCTTATTTTATTTTTATGGATAAAATGGAATTTGGGCATTTAGGTGAAGATATTGCCTGTGAATTTTTAATTAATAGAGGTTATAAGATTATTTTAAGAAATTTTTATACTAAATTTGGAGAAATAGATATTATTTCTAGTAAAAATAATGAGTTATTTTTTGTTGAAGTTAAAACTAGGGCTAATAGTATTTTCAGAAATTATCCTGAAAATGCTGTTTCTTATAAAAAACAACAAAATATGAGTAGAACTGCCGAAATATATTTAAAAAGAAAAAGAATATATAATATTATGTATTCTTTTTCTGTGGTTGCTATTATTTTAAATTTAAAAACCAGAAAGGCTAGTATTAAATTTTTTGAGAGGATTTGATTTTGGGCGGAACAGGACGACTAATGTCGTCCTGTTCGATGAATGTGCCACGGTGTTTTCCCAGATTTATATAATGAGAATTTTTTAATTTTGTAGTGGTCAGCCATGGCTGACCATCGTGTTTTTGTATAAATAAAATCCGTTTTTTTATTGCACATTTTTTGATATATATTTTATTTTGAATAATATGTTTTTGTAAAAATTACATGTTATTTGATGTGCGTTTTTATTAAAAATTATAATATATATTATCGTTTTTTTGCAAAAGAACAGGACGACTAATGTCGTCCTGTTCCTACAATTAATATTTATAAATTAATGTTATTTGATAAATTTACACGTTATATAAAATATATTATTGTTCAATCAATCGGGCACACAATGTTCAAATGGCCAGCCATGGCTGGCCACTACAATTAATATTTATCCATTATAATAAATCGGGCGCACAATGTGCATGGCCAGCGATCGCTGGCCACTACAAATATAATATATATTATTCTTCTATGATTTTTTTATTTATTTTTTTTGTTTCATTTTTTTCAATTTCATCTTCATCAAATATTTCCATGAATTCTCCTTGATCTATATTAATTTTCCATCCTGTTAATTTTGATGCCAATCTAACATTTTGACCTTGTTTACCTATTGCTAGAGAAAATTGAGTTTGATCTACTTTTACTTCTACTTCTTTCTTTTTTTCATCAACTATAATTACATTATCTATTTTAGCAGGAAGTAATGCATTTATTATATATTCTTTTATATCTTCTTGATATTCTATAATATCTATTTTTTCACCTCCCAATTCTTCTGTTATAGAGTTAATTCTTATTCCTCTTTGCCCAACACAAGAGCCTATAGGATCTATATTTTCTTGGTTTGTATATACAGACATTTTAGTTCTTTTCCCAGCTTCTCTTGCTATTGATTTTATAAGAACTATTCCATTTGTTATTTCCGGTACTTCTAATGTAAATAGTTGTTTTACAAGTTCTGGGCTAGTTCTAGATAATATTACTTTTGTGCCTCTGATATCTTGATAAACTTCTTTGATATAGAATTTCATTCTTGCTCCTGTATTATATCTTTCGCTTTCTATTTGTTCTTCTTTAGGTAAAGTTGCTGTTCCATTTCCTAAATTTACTATAACAAAATTTTTCTCATATCTTTGTATAACACCTGATATTATTGTTTTCTCTTTATCTTTATATTCACTAAATAACATTTCTTTTTCTGCTTCTTTTAATTTTTGCATAATAACTTGTTTTGCTGTTTGTGCTGCTATTCTACCAAAATCGTTTTTTGATTCTAATTCTTCTTTTATTACATCTCCTATTTTTGCTCCTTTTCTGATTTTTTTAGCATCTTTTAACATTATTTCATGTCTTGGGTGGAATTTTTTCTTTTCTTCTTCTGGAGTGTCTTCATCTTGTATAACTTTTCCATTTTCATCTAATTCCATATCTTCTACTACAGTTTTTTCATCCCAAACCTTTATAGATCCATTTTCTATATTAAATAATGCTTTTACATTGTTATTTTTATCAGCTAAATATTCTTTTCTATAAGCTGCAGCTAAGGCTTGATTCAAAGTTTCTAAAATCACTTCTTCTTTTAAACCTTTTTCTTCACAAATTATTTCTATTGCTGTTTTTATTTCATTTGCCATATATTTTTGTTAATTTTTTAAAAAAATAAACCAATCCATAATCCGGATTAGCCTATAAATCTTACAATCATTATATTTGTAATATAGCATGTTTGTTTTTTATGGTCAATTGTTTTTTTTGGGAACATACATTATATAAAATATATTATCGTTTTATTTATCGGGCGAATAATATTTTATGACCAACCATGGTTGGTCACTACAAATCAATATTTTATATATTAATATTATTTGATAAATTTGCACATTTTTAATGTGAATTTCCACATTTTATTCATCGGGCGCACAATATGCGCCCCTACAAAATATAAAATATATTATCGTTTTATTTATCGGGCGTGTAATTTTTATGGCCAGCCATGGCTGGCCACTACAATATGTTTATTAATTTTTTTTATAAACAAAACGGGCGCACAATGTGCGCCCCTACAAATTTTATTTATTAATTTTCCATGATTTATCCCGACGTTGTCGGTGATATTTTATTCCAAATCTATGTGCCTCATCTCTTAATTGTCTTATTAAAAATAATTTTTCTCCAAATACCTCTTCTAATTTTTCATTTTTATAGAAATATATAAGTTCATTTTTTTTAGCTAAAGCCACTATATTTATTTTATTTAATATATTTTTGTATTTTTTATTTTTTTTTAATTTTAATATTGTATTAAGTTGTGGCTTTCCGCCATCTAATACTATTAAATCTGGCAATCCCCAAGCTTTTATATTTTTATTGGATAATCTTCTTTTTATAATTTCTGAAAGCATTAAAAAATCATTTGGTTTATCATTATAATCTTCTTTTATTTTGAATTTTCTATACTCACTTTTTTCTATTATTCCTTTTATAGCAACACTCATACTTCCAACAGAATACTTACCTTGTATATTTGATATATCAAAACACTCTATTCTATTTGGTATTTTATCCAATTTTAGTCTTTTTTGTAGTTCTAATAATATTTTTTTATTTTCTTCTTTAGATTTTATAAAAATTTTTGAGTTTTGTTTCCCAAGTTCTATTAAATTTCTTTCATTTTTATTATTATATTTTCTTATTTTTATATTTAATATTTTTTCTATATCTTTATTTTCTATATTATTTTCTAAAACTATTTCTTTCGGCTTGTCTTTTTTGTCCAAAGATCTTTGGACACTACTTAGATAATATATTTTCAAAAATTCTTCTTTTTCATTTTCATTTTCAAGATTTTTTAATTCTAAATTTCTTTTTCCTAATAATAATCCGTTTCTTATATTAAAAATGTTAATAAATATAGATTTATTATATTTATAAAAGCTTATTATATCTTTTGTTGATTGTTTTATTTCTCTTACATCTTGATTTTCAGATATTTTATCTAAATTTAATATTTGTTCTTTTATTTTTTGAGCTTTTTCATATTCTTTTTTTCCAGCTTTTATATTCATTTTTTCAACAAGTTTTTTTCTGATTTCCACAGTTTTTCCACTGAAAAATAACATAGCATTTTTAACAGTTTCTATATATTCAGATCTTTCTATTTTTCCGCAACAAATTCCATTACATCTTCCTATATGGTAATTAAAACAAGGAGATAAAATTATTTTATCTTTTTTATCTTTTATATATTTTTTATTTAATTCAGAAACTTTAAGACATTCAAATCCAAATGTTTTTGACAATATTTTTATTATTTCAACTATACTTTTTTTTGAAGTATAAGGACCATATAATTTTTCGTTGTCCAGCGATCTTTGAACAGGAGATAAATTCTCTCCTGTTCCTACGGTAGTTTTTTTTCTTATTATAGACAATTCTGGTATATACATTTTTTCTTTATCAAATTTATATTTCAAATAAATATATTCAGAATTATCTTTCAACATTACATTATATCTTGGTTTATGCTTTTTTATTAAATTGGATTCTAAAATTAAAGCCTCTCTTTCTGAATTTGTTATTATAGTTTCAAATTCTACCGCGTTTTGTCTTAATAATTTTTCTTTATTGTCCAATAATCGTTGGACACTACATTTTTTTGTGTTTTCATTTTCCAAAATTCCTGCTCTAAAATAAGTATTTAATCTATTTTTTAAATTTTTTGCTTTACCTACATATAAAATTTTATGATTTTTATCATAGAATATATAAACGCCTGGTTTTTTTGATATTTCTTTTTTATTCATATAGTACAAGTTTGTTATAATTTATAATATCATATTTGATTATATAAATAATGTTTATTGAATAATTCATGTGGGAACGCGCCGCGGCGCGTTCCTACAAAATTTATCCATTAACGTTTTTTAATAAATTTGCACGTGATTTAACGTGTAATTTTTTTATAATTCATGTTTTATTTATCGGGCACACAATGTGCGCCCCTACAAAATATTATTATTTGCAAAAAACGCGTTTTGGGAATATCACGTATTTTGTGATGATTATATGTTATAATTAATGTATGAAACTTAAGTTTTTTCTACCTTTATTTTTAGGTATATTATTTGTTTCTTCTTTTGTATTTGCTAAAGATATACAAGTTGTAACTGATGAAGGTATATTTGTTCTTGACTCAGAAACAGGTGAAGTTAAAAGTAAAATTACTAGTGAAGGTTATGATAGTGATGCTGATGGTATTTATACGGGAGAAGGAGATGATGTTTATTTAAATATAGACACCAATACCACACTTGTTTCTAAAGGGGCAGGTGGTTTTTTGGTTGGATCTTCTGATTCTGGAGCTTCTAGACTTCATGTTAGTCCGATTGACTATGTAACAAGAGGTGAAATTATGAATGATTTATGGTCTTCTATTGGTGTAACTTTAGAAGGAAATGTCCAAGTTGATGAAATAAATGATTGGGCTGAGCTTGCTGAAATAAAAATTAGATTTAAAAAAGATACTCCAATTGCTGTTAATAGAGATGGCTTGATGCTTTATTGTTCTTTTGATGATACTTATTGTATAGACGGTAAAGGAAAAGAGATTTTGTATTCTTCAACCGGAGATGTTTATAGAGGGAAAAATGGAAAATTTGGAAGTGCTATGAATTTTGATGGTGATTCTGATTATTTAGAGCTTGAAAATTCTGATTTTACAAATGATTTTAATCTAAGATATTTTACCTTATCTACTTGGGTAAAATTTAATAGTCTTTCTGGATCACCTTTTTTATTTTGTCTTTATGGAGACACTTTAAATGAGGTTTTGAAATTAGGAGTTGATTCTTCTTTAGATTTTGAAGCTCTTGTTAATAATTCATCTAAAGTTAATTCTCAAAATACTGTTAATCCAAATGTTTGGTATCATTTGAGTTTTGTTTATGATAATAAAAATTTGTATCTTTATATAAATGGTAAGTTGGATTCTACACTTGCTTATACGAATGTTCTTGATAATAATTTTTTTGAAGAAGTTACAGTTTTAGGTGCTGATAAAGATTCTTCAAGTTATAATCAATTTTTTAATGGATCTTTGGATGAGGTGAAAATTTGGAATAGAGCTTTTTCTCCTTCTGAGGTTTTTGATGATTACAATAATTCTTCTTTTGGTACTTCTAATTTTTATGATGATTCTTCTTATTCTGGTATTACTTTAGGAAGTAATAATATTTTAGAAAAGCCTTTTGATTGCTCTTATGATGGAGTCATAGGGCTTTGGCATTTTGATAAAGATGGAGTTATAGAAGATTCTTGTGGTAATTCTGCTGATGGATCTATCGCTGGAGGGGCTTCTTATTCTGAAAATGGTAAATTTAATGGAGCTTATAATTTTGATGGTGTGGATTCTTATATTTCTATTACTCAAAATGAAACAATAAATTTATCTACAGACCATCCTTATTCTATTTCTTATTGGATGAAAGTTAATAAATTAGAGACAGATGAAGGTTTTTGGGGAACAGTGATGAAGGCTAGTTTCTCTTATAGTTATGGGCATTTATTCCATAGAGATAGTTTAAATTTGTTAACTTATACTGATAGCGACTCTTCTGCAGAAATGAATACTGCTTTTTTAAATGATTCTGATATTGGAACTTGGGTTCATGTTTTACAAACTTACGATGGAGATACTGCTAGAGTTTACAAAAATGGATATTTAGAAGCAGAACAGTCTGGTTTAAATTTAACTACAAATACTAGTAATTTATATTTTGGTTCTAATAGTTATACAGGTTATTATTTTAATGGATTATTAGATGAAATTGTTTTATTTGATAGAGAAATAAAAGAAGATGAAATTTGGGATTATTACAATTCAGGTATTTATACTCATCAAATCCAAGATGGGGGAGAAAATTTAGATTGGAAAGATTTAGAGACAACTTTTGATTATAGCTTAGATACTTTAGAAGATGGATTAGTGGGATATTGGGGATTTAATCAAGAGGTAAGCGATAGAATAGAAGATGGGTCAGTTAGTAAAAATAATGGAACATTATATACAGGAGGAGAAAATACATATGATAAATTTCATGATGGAGTATATGGAGGAGCATTAGAGTTTGATGGGGTGAATGATTATGTGGATGTTGGAGATTTTTCTGGTGTTGGTATTAGTGATCCAAGTGTTTATGGTTCATTATCTTGGGGTTTTTGGTTTAATTATACTGGTTCTGGAGTTGGGACAAATGATTATTTATTAAGTTCTGGATCACAAACAGGTTCAAATGGAATTTCTTCTTATATAGAACATAGTCTTGATTCTTCATTATGTGGGAGTATAAAAAATGGTTCCGAAGGGTGGATTACTCATGGGAATTATTTTCCTAGTATAAGTGATGGATGGACTCATACATTTTGGGTTTGGGATGGGATAAGTTTAAAGCATTATATAAATGGTGTAGAAATAGAAAGTCATAATGGTTATTCAGTCAGTACAGTAGATTCGGATAATTTATTAACTTTTGGTGTCCCAAATAATAATACGGGGGATTATTTTTTTATGGGCTCTATTGACGAAGTCCGTATTTATGACCGTGCTTTGGATCAGGAAGAAATAAAAACTTTATATAATATTGGAAATACAAAACACTATATTCAAGTAAGAGGAATAGATAATGATGAAGTTTCTACAATTCCAAAAGATGAAAATTGGACAGGGATAGAACCAATACCAGCCACTTATAGCTCAGATTCAACTAAAAAAACTTTATATAAAGAAGGATTTGATACAACAAAAAAAGAATATAAAAATCAGGAATTAGGATTATCTATAACAGATGGGCTCGTAGGACATTGGAGTTTTGATGAAGAAACTTTTCCAGTAAGAGATTATTCAGGGAATGAAAATAATGGAACAAATTATGGAGCAGTATATACAGAAGATGCAGTTTCAGGAAAAGGAATGGAATTTGATGAAATAAGTGATTATATAAATGTTTTGAGTAATTCAAATTTTGCATTTGGAAATAGCGATTTTTCTTGGGCAGGTTGGGTTTATGTAGATCAATGGAATAGTTTACATGATCAAAATTCTTTAATTACTTATGGAGGAACCTCTGATGCAGCTGATGGTTGGAGAACTGCTATATACAACAATGGATTTATCTGGACAACAATATCTGATGGAACTTATAGAAATATAATTACCACCAGTAGTGGAATAATTGAATTAGAAAATTGGTATCATAT
>JAIPJN010000028.1 GCA_021734125.1 Patescibacteria group bacterium | reverse complement strand
ACTATCAGTATTAAAATCTGATGTAGAAACATCATAATCAGTTGTTAATACATAAGCAAAAAATTTATCTGTATGAACATTTTTTTCCATAAAATCAGCAAATTTATCTGCAGACTTTATAGAATTATAAACATCATTATCAGAATTAGATATTGTCATAACACTAAAATCTGATCTATATGCTATTGGTATAAGTAAACTCACAAAAATAGAAAGTAAAACAAATATATTAACTAAAAAAATATATAGTTTTAAATTATTTTTGAATTTTGAAATAAATTCTTTTATTGTCATATATTTTATTTATTATTTTTTATTTATTATTTTTAATTAACGCTTAGTTATTAATGATTCTTCAAATTTCATAAATACAAATTCATCATTTTTTAAACTTGTATTTAAATAAAAATTATCTTCAAAAACTATGGATTCAGAAAAATCAGTCTTTACATAAGTTTCTATATTTTTATCAATATTAACATTAACACTAACTTCTCTATTTAAAACTCCAGGCTGTTTCTGCAAAACTAATCCATAATGATTATTTACATAAGCTAAATCATAAATTTTATCTGGCAATTTATATTCAAATGTATATGTAACATTTTCCGAAATAGGTAATTTAAAATAAAATCCAAAAACTGTTTTATTATTTTCTAAACTCACATCCATAAATTCATTAGAAATTGCTATTCCATCAACATAAACTGCTTCTAATACACTCCCTTTTGGAACATAAACTCTTGTATAAGATTTATAAACATCTGTTACTTCTTCTTTATATATATCTGCCTCATAATTATTATTATAAAAAAGGCTTAATGTAGATACTAATTTCCCAGAAGAAGATTTTACTGAATAATTTACATCTCTTTCTATTCCAAAATCTGATTTTCCAGCAAGCATATTAGCATCAAATATTGATAAATAATCATATTCTGTATCTGTTATTGATCCATCAAAACCATAATCTTTTACTATTTTTTGTATATTTGAATTTTCAAAATACAATAATATGTCTTTATTATAAAGTGAATCTAAAATTGAATAAGAAATATTTTTTACCGTATCTAAATCTGAATTGAATATTTTATCTTTTAAAACTATAGAAAAATCTTCTATAATTTTTTTTCTTTCATCTTCTTCATATCCTTTTTCAATATATCCTGTTTTTGTCTCATAATTTAAAAGATCTATAACATTAGAAGCTGTAAAAACCTTACCATCTATTTCTATTTCAGAAATTATTTTTAATATATTTTCTAATACAACTGGATTTAATGCTATAATTCCATCAAAATTTCTTTCATCTTCACTTTCCATTTTATACAAAGTTTCTATTAATTTCGCTGATTTTACATAATCCGGATCCCAATTTGCATCTCTTAAATATAAATTTTCTATTTCTAAATATCTTTCTAATTCTTTTGGTGGTTTTATTTTAATATCTGAATTTTTATCTAAATTATAAACATCTTCTATTTTTAATGTTTTTATTTCTGCATCCTCTAATTCTAATATTCCATATGTTCCTATAAATCCACCCGTTGGTCTTAATTCTGTATTATTTTGAAATAACAATAAATATCTTGCAGTATTTTCTACGCCTAAAATATCTGACATATTTTCAAATATTGGAAAATATGTGTTTTGTATATTTATAAGTAATTTTTCATATTGTTCAATTTTATCCCAAGCTGAAACTATTTTTTCATTTACTTCTAAATTTTTATTTTCATCTATAAGTTTTATAGAAACATTTATTTTATTTAAAAAATCATCAAAAAATTCTGAATTTTTACTATATTCTGATAATAATTTTTCCACATCTATATTATTTGGATTTTTTTCAGAAGCTAATTTTGAATCTTCTAATATTTCTATAAAATTAGAATAAAAAAGTGAATAATTATATGCTATAGAAACTAAATCAGAAGCTGATTCTAAATTTTCTCTTACACTAGGTATAACTTTAAATATTCCTAAAAAATTTATATCTTTTAATACTCTTTCTGAATACTTATTTATATAATAAGCTTCATTTTCTAATTCTAAATAATTGCCATTATCTATTTTTACAACAGCTTCTGAAACTTTATTATCTAATTTTTTTGTATTATAAATAAGATCAACAAACGGGAAAACATTTATTAATAAGAAAAATAATAACAAAAAAAAGCCAAAGAAAGCTATATTCTTTAAAAGATAATTTTTATTATTTTGATTTTTTTCAAAAATTTTCATATGTTAAAAACAATTTTTATGAATCATAAAAAATAACACATTTTTGACAATGTGTCAATAAAATGTCCGGGAATATAAATTAAAATGATATTTTAAATAAAAATCGCACATTTAATCACGTGCAATTTTTTACGATTCACATAATACCTCATATATCTCTGATATATCATAATATTCATCTTGTGTATAAAGCATATTTAAGCTTGATATATTTGTTTCTTTTTTATATTTTTCACCTATTAATATAAGTGGTGTTTTTCTATTTACTTTAAATGAACTCATATTTTCAAAACGCCCTAAAGCTGAAATTATAAAAATTTCTTCATTTTTTTCTAAAAATGTATCTATCAATTCTTTTATTTTTTTATCTAAATATTCTATTGAATTTATTATTTTTCTATTATTTTTTTCATTTTCCATAAAATCTACAAGACCTAGCGATGTTATGTATATATCATATTCATCATTTTTACTTTCTTTTATAATTCTATTTACTGTTGTATTTATTGTATTTTCATATGAATATTTTTTTGTTTTTGATATTGGTATTAAAATTCTATCTTGATTTACTGGTTTTTCTTCTTTTTTTCCATTTAAATAATATGTTAATTTTGTAAAATTATATGTATCCCCTACTACTAAACATTTTTTGTTATTTCTTGAAAAATAATCTAATACTGGATCATTTTTATTATCACTCTCATAATCTGACAAAAAGTATAATTTTAAATTTTGATCTTTTTTTATATAAAAATTATCAAATTCTTCATCTTCAAAAGCTTTTCTTATTTGAAAAAATGTATTATTAAAATTACAGAAAATTAAAGCATCTCCTTTTTTTAATCCTTTATAATCTTTTTTTATTGCTGGTTTTATATCTCTATCGTATATTTCTTCTTTATAATTTTTATTTATATAGCTTTGTTCGCTTATAAATGTATTTTCACATTCTCCAAAAATTAAAGCATTATAATATTCTTCTATTTTATCAAAATATCCATATCTATCCATTGCGTAAAATCTTCCTGCTATTGTCATAATTTCTCCTTTTCCTAAAAGAAATAATTGTTTTTTAAATTCTTTTATTTGTTCTTTTGCATCATCTTTTTTTGTGTCTAATCCATCTAATACTATGTGTATATTTATTTTTTTTATTTGTTTTTTTATTGCAAATTCATATAATGCATAAAAATGTTTCATCAAGCTTTCTTTTCCTATATCTGATATTAAGACTACTAAATTTAATGTTCTTCTTTCTTTTTTTATTTCTGTAAATATTTTTTCTAAATCTTTATTTTTATAAAAAGATAGATTGTCTATCTCTTTATTTATTAAATCTTTTTTTTCCATTTCTCTATCACCAGTTCCTATTGCAAAATAGTTTTCATTTGATGTTTTCTTTGTATTTAAAATTTTGGTTTCATAATTTGAAACTAAAAAATCAAGATTTCTTGTTTTTGATATTGATATTAAATTATTTCTTGATGGTTTTTCTATACCAAAACCGTCAATAAATATTAGGAGCATAAAAGTTATTTTATATACACATATTATAACATAATTTGATTATGATTATGTAAAAACGTTAATATATAAATCATGTGGGAACGCGCCGAGGCGCGTTCCATCAAATTTTAAAATTAAAATATAATGTAAATTATTGTAGGGGCGCACATTGTGCGCCCGCATGGTTGGTCATGCATATTGTGCGCCCGATAAATAAAACAATATTTTTCAAATCAAACGCACATTAAATCACATTCAACAACCGTACAATTTTATAAAATAATATTAATAATCCACCAACAATGGTAGGAACAGGACGATTTTTAATCGTCCTGTTCCTACAATAAATCATTTTAATTTTATTAAAATGATTTTTTAAACAAAACGTTAATATATATTAATTATGTACGGACCAACGATCGTTGGTCCCTACAAAAAATACAAATCAAATCGTAATTTTTCAAACAAAACAAAATTCAAATATATTATTTATAATCAGATCCAATTTTTTTTCTAATTTCTCTCTAATTTTCCAAGAACTTGCAAATTCAGCATAAGAATTCCATGATTGTAATGAATTATCAAATTTTTCTTGACCCATTAAACCCATTCCTAATTTCTTTTCATACCTTTTTGTTCTTTTTACAAATCTTTTTATTGTGCTTTTTCTTAATAATCTATAATTATCGAAAATTAAATAACCAAGAAAATCAACACCTTTATTTACGGGAAAAATATTTACCTTTTTAGGATGTAAAGTAAGTTTTAAACTTTCATTCAAAAATTCTTTTATAATTTGTTTTAAATCATGTAATTCTATCTTAGAATAGCCAAAAATTAAAAAATCATCCATATAACGAAGATAATATTTTTTTCTTAATTTATGTTTTATAAACTGATCTAATTCATTTAAATAAATATTAGCAAAAAGTTGGCTAGTTAAATTTCCAATTGGAATACCAGTTGATCTAAAATCAAATAAATTATTATAAATTTTATTATCATAACTACTTTTAATAATTTCCTCTATCAACCAAAGTGTTTTTTCATCTTTTATTTTATTTTTAATTATTTTCAATAAAATATCATGATCTATACTTTTAAAATATTTAGAAATATCACATTGAAGACAATAAATTTCAGAAAAATTTTTATCTCTCATAGATTTTAACATCCTTTCTAATTTTTTTATTGCTCTATGAGTTCCTTTTTCATTTCTACAAGCATAGCTATCATAAATAAATCCCTTATCAAAGATAGGCTCAATAATATTACAAACAGCATGATGAATAACTCTATCACAAAATGGAGCAGCTTTAATTTCTCGTTTTTTAGAATCACAAACAATAAATTGACGATATCCTCCATGTTTATAAGTCTGATTTAATAACCCTTCTTGTAATTTAAATAAATTTTTTTCTAAATTATAACTAAATTCTAAAATTTCATTATTATATCTCTTACATTTTCTAGCTTTTAAATAAGCTAAATGTAAATTTTCAAAAGAATAAATTTTCTCAAATAAATTATTAAAAGTTTTTGCCATTAGATTTTTTATATTATTTTTATTAAAATTAAAAAAATAAATTAAATTATTAACTTAAAATTCAACAAAAAATCCCGCTATGCAGGATTTTAAGTTTTAATAAAAACCTATTAACTTAAAAAAGAAATTTCAAAAATTTTTTACTCTCACTCTTGTAAGATACGGGTTTTATATTTTTCCTTTTAAAAATATAACATGTCTATTTTTTACTCGGAAAGGAAAAAGATCAGTAGTTTTTTGGTTCTGGACTAACTTCCGTAAAAGTTTTGTTCTGCCCAATTATTATTAAAATTACCGAGCGCACCGGAACCCGATGTTGCTGTTCGTATTAGCCGGAGAATTGTTCAGATTCAACGTAAAGACACCAGCGTTAGAACCATTGTTCCAATTGCCACCACGTTTGAAAGCGCTTTATATAGATCTAATCCCTACCGCAAAGTGCGGGGAATAATTTCACTATATTAAAATGAAACTATTCTCTACATTTTACATACAAATTTTAATCCATCCTCCAAGCATTTTACCAATTTCATTTATTTTATTAGCAGCAAATTCATACTGTTTTATACTTAAAAACCTTAAATCTTTTGAAAGTCTTACAAGAATTCTTAATTTATCTAATTCAACACTCAACTGCTTTAAATATGGTAATTTATTTCTTTCAGCATTTGCTTGAATTATTAATTTTAATAAATTTAATACAGTATTTTCAACTTGTTGTCCTAAAACAAATCTTTGTGTTTTAGGAAATCTATTCACCGCAGGATAAATCCATAAAATCAATTCATATGTTTTTTCAAAAATTTTCAAATTTTGGAACATGGATTTATAAATTTTAAAATGAATAATATATAAAAATATAATTTTTTATATAATGGGTGGAACGCGCCATGGCGCATATGTACGGACCAACAATCAAATGTTTTTATAATTATATAATTATAAAAACATTGTAATGGCCAGCCATGGCTGGCCACTACATGAAATATAAAACAAATCGTAATTTTTTAAATAATATATGTAAATGAACCATATCGTATTTTTAAAACCAAATTCCAAATTTCTACGGTAACTACCGAGCGCACCGGAACCCGATGTCGCTGCGCGCATTAGCCGGAGAATTGCTCAGAGCCAACGTAAAGACACCAGCGCTAGAACCACTGTCCCAACGGCCACCACGTAGGAAAGCGTGAATATTACCACTAGGATAAGCATCATTGCTATCAACATAAATTCTTCCAACACTTTCATTAGCATCCCAACTAGAATTAGATGGACGAAGCGAAGCATAACTCATAACTGTATAATTACTAAACGAAGTAAATTCCTTCCAACCAGTACTTTGAGAGAAGGCAGAATTAGAATT
>JAIPJN010000027.1 GCA_021734125.1 Patescibacteria group bacterium | reverse complement strand
CTATCCTTTTTAATATGGAAGATGAAGTTTCTGGTACTAAAGTTTTATATAAATTTGCAAAAGATAATGAGCTTATTAAACCAAATGGTGGAATCTTAGAAGATAAAATAATTTCAAAAGAAAAAGTTGATGTTTTATCTACTGTTCCAGGAAGAGAAGAAATTATTATAAAATTTATGCAATGTCTTAAAGGTCCAGCCTTTGGAATTGCTGGATGTATGAATAATGTTAATGCTTCTCTTGTAAGAGCAATTTCTGCTGTTTCAAAAAAACAATCTAATTAGTATTTTAATTTAAAATTATGTCAGAAGAAAATAAAACTGTTGAATTATCTAAAACTGCTCAAGAAATTTTAGATAAAGTTGAAAAATTATCTCTTCTTGAAGCTGCTGAACTTGTTTCTGCAATGGAAGAGAAATTTGGTGTATCTGCCGCTGCTCCTACAGCTGTAGCTGCTGCTCCTGCTGATGCTGCTCCTGCTGAAGAAAAAACAGAATTTAATGTTGAACTTGCCTCTTTTGGTGATTCAAAAATTTCTGTTATTAAAGTAGTTAAAGATGTATGTGCATTAGGTCTTAAAGAGGCTAAAGATTTAGTAGAAACTGCTCCTTGTGTTTTAAAGGAAACTGTAGCTAAAGAAGAAGCTGAAACTATGAAATCTAAACTTGAAGAAGCTGGTGCTACTGTTAATTTGAAATAAATATTTCATAGATAAAAAATTTGCAAATTTATGAACTATATATAATATAGGAACGCGCCATGGCGCGTTCCTATATTTTTTTGAAAAATTTAATGAAAAATTAATGATTTTTTAATATTGGATTAATATAAAAATATTATTATTGATAATAAAAAAGAACAGGACGAATATCATCCTGTTCTTATATATAACTTACCCTGGTACGCATAATTTAGAGGCGTGATAAGTTCTGATAAATATCAGATATCAAATTTAAAAAAACTGTCAATTTGTGTGGCCAGTCATGCGGGCGAACAATGTATATGGCCAGCCATGCGGGCGAACAATGTTCTCCCCTACAATATTTTATTCATTAATATTATTTATAAAAAAGATGCACGCAATAAACGTGCAAATTTATAAATAATTTAATAAAAATTAATGATTTTTTAATAAAAAATTAATAATTAAATACCATAATTAAAATGATTTTTAAATCATTTTAATATGTATGGCGAAGATTATATAAAGAAAAATAAGAAAGAAATTATAGAAAAATTTGCAAGTTTATTAAAATATTCTAGTGTTAAAAATCCTTTTACTGTATTAATGGCTGGATCTCCAGGGGCTGGAAAAACAGAATTTTCTAAAAGTTTTATAATATCACTTTCAAAAAACAATAATTCAAAATATAGAAAAATTGTTAGAATAGACGCTGATGATATTAAAAATATAATTCCTGGATATAATGGTAAAAATACCAAAAAATTTCATAAAGCTTCTATTATTGGATTGGAAATTTTATTTAATAGCGTTTTAAAAAATAAGCAGGATGTTCTTATTGATGGAACTTTATGTAATTATAATAAGGCTTGTGAAAATATAAATAGATCTCTAAAAAGAAATAGGAAAGTTTCTATATTCTATATTTATCAAGATCCTTTAATAGCCTGGGAGTTTGTAAAAAAAAGAAAAAAAATTGAAGGTAGAGTTATACCTAAGAAAATCTTTATAGAAGATTTTTTTAAAGCTAGAAATAATGTAAATAAATTAAAAAAGGATTTTGGAAATAAAATTTATCTTAATTTAGTCATAAAAGATTTAAATAAAGTAGAAAAATATAAGATAAAAAGAAATATAAATAATGTTGACAATTACTTAAAAATAAAATATTCTAAAAAAGAATTAGTCTTAAAATTATGTTAAAAGAAAAGAATAGAAAAATAAATAAAGGTAATAAAAGTTTTTTTGATTTATCTTCTAAAGAACAAGAAAAAATTATAAGAGAAGCTGTAATTGCTTCTAATAAAGATCAATTAGAAATGATGAATTCTAAATAAAAGAATTAATCTTAAAATTATGCCAGAAAGAGATAAAAATAATAAAATCATGAAAAGACTTACTGAACTAACTCCTGAAGAATTGGAAGAAGTTATAAGAGAAGCTGTAATTGCTTCTAATAAAGATCAATTAGAAATGATGAATTCTAAATAAAAAATACATGCTTATCTAGTATGTATTTTTTATTTTAAAATAATATGTTTTTGTATAAATTTGCATGTTTATTGCGTGTATTTTTTTGTGAAAAATTTAATAAAAATTAATGATTTTTTAATTTTGGATTAATTTAAAAATATTATATTAATAATAAAAAAGAACAGGACGAATATCATCCTGTTCTTATATATGACTTACCCTGGTACGCATAATTTAGAGGCGTGATAAGTACTGGTGATTGTATTGTATCAAATTTAAAAAAAGTGTCAATATGGAAAATTTTGTATATAAAAAAATAGATTTATTAAAAAATAAGGGTTTAGTAATTAAAGATTTTAGAAAAGTTAAAATTTTTTTAAATAATATAAATTATTATCAATTAAAAGAATATTTTTTATTTTTTGAACAAAATAATAAATTTAAAAAAGGAGTTATTTTTGAAGATATTTTAAATATATATTTTTTTGATAGAAAATTAAGATTATTATTTTTGGACGCAATAGAAAGAATTGAAAAATCTTTTAAAGCACAAGTTTTTAATTATTTATTTTCTAAATATGGAGAAGAGTATTTTATAGAAAATATTTATAAAAGAAATCAATTTATTAATATAAAAATAAATAAATTTTTAATTTCTGATGTAGTAGATTTTATTACATTTGGAGAAGTTTTAGAGATTTTTAAAAATTTAAAAAAAATAGATAAAATAAATATTTCAAGATATTATAATATTTATTGGATTTATTTGTATTCATATTTGCACAATTTAAGAGAAGTAAGAAATATTTGTGCTCATTTTTCTAGATTATGGAATAGAAAAATAACAAAAAATTTAAAAAGATCTGATTTTATAGAGGGTTTAACTTATAACAAGAAAATATTTGATTCAATTTTGCTTTGTAATATTTTTCTAAAAAATATAGATTCTGAATATAGATGGATTTATAAAATAATAAATTTAATAGAGAAATATAAAATAAATGTTAATATGATGGGATTTCCTTATAATTGGAGAGATGTTTTATATAACTCGTAGTGACCAACGATCGTAGGAACGCGCCGCGGCGCGTTCCTACAAAATTTATTCATTAACATAATTTTATAAATTTGCATATGATTTAATGTGCGGTTTTTATAAACTAAACGTTTATCACACCTGATTTAATTTATGTTATAATTAAAATATATTATTGTTAATATAATAAAAATGTCGCATAAATTCATTATTATGGGTCCACAAGCTTCAGGTAAGGGAACTCAAGGGAAATTACTTGCTGAAAAATTTAATATACCTAGAATTTCTACAGGTGATATTTTTAGAAAAGAAATTGCGGAAAAAACAGAAATAGGGAAATTAGTTGACGAATACCTTAAATCTGGTAAATTAGTTCCAGATCATATTACATCTTCTATTGCCAAAAAAAGACTTTCTAAAATGGATTGTAAAAAAGGATTTATATTAGATGGTTATCCTAGAAATTTAGATCAAGCTTTATTTTTAGACTCTATAACACCTATAGATAAAGTTATTTTAGTTAACATTTCTGATAAAGAAGCAATAAAAAGAATTTCTAATAGAAGAGTTTGTATTGATTGTGGATCTTCTTATAATTTAATTTCTAAACCTCCTAAGAAAAAGGGGATCTGTGATAAATGTGGCGGAAAACTCGTTTTAAGAAGTGATGATTATCCTGATGCTATTGCAAAAAGATTAGAAATTTATAGAAAACAATCTAGACCCATGCTTAGATTTTATGATAAAAAGAATATTTTAATTAAAATTCAAGGAATGCAGAGTATTGGGGATGTTTATTCTGATATCTTAGAAAAACTAAAAATAAAATAAATTATGGCTCTTATAAAGACACAATCAGAAATAGAAATAATGAGAAATACAGGTAAAATTCTTGCAAAAATTATGAAAGAAACTATTCCATATATTAAAGAGGGAATTTCAACTTATGAAATAGATCAAATTTTACAAGAAAAAATTTTTAATAGTGGTTCAATTTCTCCTACTATTGGTTTTCATGGATATCCTGCTGCATCTTGTATTTCAGTTAATGATCAAGTAACTCACGGGATTCCTGATAAAAATATTATATTAAAAAATGGTGATATTGTTGACTTAGATGTTGTTATAAAAAATAGCGGATATTGCGCGGATATGTCTATATCTTTAGGTATTGGTGAATTGTCTGAAAATGCTAAAAATTTATTAAAATTTACTCAAAATATTTTAAATAAAGCTATAAAAGCAGTAAAACCCGGAATACATTTAGGTGATATTGGTTATTTAATTGAATCAAATGCTAAAAAAAGAGGATATTCTGTTGTTTTGGATTATGTTGGGCATTTTATAGGGGAGGAAATGCATGAAGATCCTAATGTTCCTAATTCTGGAAATATAGGAGAAGGTTTAATTTTAAAACCCGGAATGGTTTTTTGTATAGAACCTATGATAAACGAAGGAACTTATAAAGTAATAACTAAAGGTTGGGATGTTAGAACAAAAGATGGTAAATTATCTTGTAGATCGGAACATACAGTTTTAGTAACAGAAACTGGTGTTGAAGTTTTAACTGATATGAAAAATGTATGAATAAATATTTAAATATACTAGCTATAGATTATGGAGATAAAAGAGTGGGGGTTGCAAGAGGGGACACTGACACTTTTTTATCTAGACCTTATAAAATTATCGAAAATAAGGGTATGGATTTTTTAATTTCTGAAATTAAAGAAATTATTAAAGAATCTGATATAAATTTGTTAATTTTAGGTTATCCATTATCTCTTTCTGGAAAAAAAACTTTACAAACTGAAAAAATTAATAATTTTTATAATTTTTTGAAAAATAATTTAGATTTAGAAATTATAAAAGTGAATGAACAGCTATCTAGTAGGCAAGCTAAAAATATTTTACATTCAGATTCTATTTCCGGAAGAGTTGATGATGTTGCAGCTATGGTGTTTTTAGACTCATTTTTAGATTCAATAAAAAAAGATTATGAATCTTAGTATTTTAGAAATATTGCTTTCATTTTTTTCTGGGTTTTTACTAACTGCTTTTTTTACTTTTTTTGTAATTTTAGTAGCTAAAAAATTTAATATAATAGATTCTCCAAGAGATAGACATAAACACAAAAAACCTACACCTCTTTTAGGTGGTATTGCTATTGGGCTTTCTTTTATTTTAATTATTTTATTTTTTATAATTTTTACCGATAGATTTCCTGATGAATATATAAATTTAAAGCAATTTACAGGAATTATAATAAGCACTATTATTTTAATGATCGGCGGATTTTTAGATGATAAATATAATTTAAAGCCTAAATATCAAATTCTTTTTCCAATTATAGCTATAATTTCAATCATTTCTTTTGGTATTGGAATAGATTATATCAGTAATCCTTTATCAGGAGGTATAATTGGATTGGGTGATATCAAAATTCATATTGGAAATTTTCTTGGAAGTCCAGCTATTATAACTTTATATGCTGATATTTTCACATTTTTCTGGCTTCTTGGTATGTCTTATACGACTAAACTTTTAGATGGAATTGATGGTTTAGTTTCTGGAATAACAGGTATTGGATTTTTAATTCTTGGATTTTTAAGTTTAACCTCAATAGTTCATCAACCTGATACTGCATTTTTATGTTTTATTCTTGCTGGATGTTTTTTAGGATTTTTAATTTTTAATTTTCCTCCTGCTAAAATTTTTTTAGGGGAATCTGGAAGTATTATATCAGGATTTTTACTTGGGACAGTCGCTATTGTTGCTGGTGGTAAGATTGCTACAACTTTACTTATTTTAGCAATTCCTGTTTTTGATACTCTTTATGTTATTGTTTCAAGGATTTATAATAAAAAATCTCCATTTTCTGGAGATAGAAGACATTTACACTACAGATTAGATAATATGGGATTTTCAAATAAACAGATTTTACTTTTTATGTATTTGTTTACATTAATTATTGGTCTTTCTTCACTTGTTTTTGATGGAAAATTAAAATTAATTGCATTTTTAGGTATTTTTGGGATTAGCATTTTATTGATGTTGGTAGGGAAAAAACGTATATAATCGGTTTTATATTGAAAATAATTATTTTATTACAAAATTATGTAGGGGCGCACAATGTGCGCCCGTTTAATTTGAAAAATATCATATTATTTTATAATTCATGTGGGAACGCGCCGTGGCGCGTTCCACCCAATTTTATCCATTAATATTTTTATATAAAAAAATGTATGTAATTTTAATATGCATTTTGTTTGAATAATAATGAATTATATCACGGGCGCATAATTTGTATGGCACGTAGTGACCAACGATCGTTGGTCACTACAATATTTATCCATCAAAATTATTTTATATCAAAACCAAAAAATATCCATGCACATTACCGATTCACATTGACATTCATTTTAAAATATGTTTTAATATTTATTATATTTTATAAACAATATTTTTTTATAGGAGGAAAAATATGACAACAGATTTTCAGAAAATTTTCGATACCCCTTCTTCAGGGCCTTATTATCCTGGAAAAATAGAAAATTTATTCTTTAGAGGAGTAAATTTCTATTTAGGAAAAATGTTTAAGATCAATTCACCCAATATTCAAAACATGGAAATGGGTGAAAATGTTTGGATTGTGAAATTGCGTGATCCAAAAAGATACAGGAATTTTATTCTTGTATCAAATAAAAAATATGTAAATTGGGTTTCTATTAGGCAAATTATTACTTATTAAAAATTCAATTTATTACTAGTGACCAACGATTGTTGGTCACTACGAATTTATTAAAAATATGGTTTATTAAAATATGTTTTAATATATTATTAAGGAGGAAAAATATGGAAGAATTTACTTTATATGTTGATAAAAAAGTTGATTTAATAAAGAGTATAAAGAATAACGAAAAAAATGTAACTTTTTCAAAAGGGAGTTATGTTACTTTGAAAAATTCCAATGATATCTTTAAAATAATAAATATTGTTTTTCCAACAGCAACAAATAAAATTGTTTTATTGGAAAATACAAAAAATAAAAAGAGATTTTGGGTTGACCCCTCAAATCTTCTTTAAAAAATCACGCATGTTATATAACATGCGTTTTTTATATTAAAATATTTTTTTATATTCTAATTAGTAGTCATTAACTCTTATATTTTTATAAATATATTTACAAAACTTTTATTTTGTGGTTATATATATTTATAAAATTTTTTAAGGAGGAATATTATGGTAAAAAAATTCACAGAGGATTTTCGTGTTGGTTGTTTTAATAGTTATACTATTTTAGGTGATCAAATAATTGCTCTTCATTCGCCGATGGTAGATTTAATTCTTGGTAGTTTAGTAAAAGTTCGTACTAAGAAAATTCCTAATTCTGAAGGGCAAGAATTTGAGGTTATAAAAATTGACCTAAAAGATGGTATAATAGTAAAAGATCTTAGATATGAAAATACTTATATTTTAAATACTAACGAAGTTATGGCTTTTAAATTTTAAGTAGTATTTTT
>JAIPJN010000003.1 GCA_021734125.1 Patescibacteria group bacterium | reverse complement strand
TTTGAAGGTGCGGGTGATTATTTTAATGCTATTCATGATGTTGTATGTGAACTTTCTAAACACAATAAAGATATAAACATTTATTGTAAAAAAGAAGGTTATCATGCTTCTATAATTATTGTTTTTTTTAGAAATGGTAATTATACAAAAGATTTTTTGGGATTAATTTTAAAATTAAAAGATAAATTACTTTTATATGAAGATATAAAAGTAGTTAAAATTCTTCCTATTTAATTTAAAAATTTTAACTCTCTTAATAAATTAAGAGAGTTTTTTTTATTTTAGTAAAAATTTAGTTTACTTTGAATATTTTTTATTATAATATGAGTAATACTTTAAGTGCTTAAAATATAAAATAATAAGATGTTAAAAAATAAGAAAAAAATTAAAAAATTAATTAAATGGTTAATTTTAATTTTAATTATTTTAGGAATTGTTTTATTTTTTTTATTTAAAAATAAAAATAATACAGGAAATACAATTTCTTATATAACTGAAATTTTAGAAAAGGAAACTTTTGAAGATTATGTTGAAGTTTCAGGGGAAGTTGTTTCTAATTATTCTAATATAATAAAAGCTGAAGTTTCTGAGGAAATTTTATCTATTAATGTAGAAGAAGGTGATTATGTAGAAAAAGGACAAGATTTATTAATATTAGATCCATCTTCTTATAATGATAATATTTTAAATGCAAAAAATTCTCTTGAAATAGCTAATTTAAATTTAGAAAGTATAAAAGAGCCGGTTGATGATCTTTC
Source organism: Patescibacteria group bacterium (assembly GCA_021734125.1). Classification (GTDB taxonomy): domain Bacteria; phylum Patescibacteriota; class Patescibacteriia; order JAGPKW01; family JAGPKW01; genus JAIPGT01. The sequence goes on along the minus strand of JAIPJN010000003.1, from coordinate 42,305 downwards.
TATTCTTAGAGCAGAACAATCTTTAACTCAGGCTAAACAAAATCTTGAAAATTTAGAAATAAAATTAGATAGAAAATATAATTCAATTCTAACAACCCTTAATTCTATATATTTAGATTTTAATGATTTACTTTCTGATTCTAGAAAAATTTTATATTTATCAGATCTTTATATAACATATGATGAAGAAGATGATAACTATACTTTAGATAATTCTGATATTTGGAATGTAGAAATTCCAGATTATTGGACAAACATTCTTACAACTGATGCTAATTTTTATAATATAACTGATCAAAATGATTTAGAAAAATATATAAGAACTGCTACTTTATATTATTTAAAAGCAAAAAGTATTTATTCTAAAAATATTGATTATTATTATAATATAGACACTTCTTCAAAAAAAGAAGAAATTGAAACTTTAATTAAAAAAACAGAAGAGATTTCTGATGCTATATATGATTTAATAAGGTCCGAAAATATTTTATATGATTATTGGATTGATTATAATGAAGAACATTTAAGGACTGTTTATCATAAATTAACTGAATATAATACTTTACTTTCTCAAATTACTCCAACTATAAACTCTCATGTAACAACTGTAAATAATTTAATGTATAGTGATTCTGGAACAGGAATAAATAATATTAAAGAATCTATAGAAAACGCTGAAAAAAATATAAAAATTCAACAACAAAGTTTAAAGGATCTTTTAGATGGTGCTGATTATAAAGATATAAGATCTAGAGAAATTAGTGTAACTCAATCTCAAAATAATTTAAATACTTTATATAAAAATTTAGATAAATATTATATAAAAGCACCAAATTCTGGAATTATTACATCTTTAGATGTTGATGTTGGAGATTCTGTAAACTCCAATACTCAACTTTTAAGTATAAATTCTGATAAAAAAACAATAGAAGCTTTGGTTAATGAAACATATATTTCAAAAATTAAAAAAGGACAAGAAGTAGAAATAAAATTTGATATTTTTGTAGATACAACTTTTTCTGGTGAAGTTATATCTGTTTCTAGACTACCTGAAGAAGGATATTCTGATTTAACATATTATAAAGTTGTAGTTTCTATAAATAATGAAGAAAATTCAGAAAAATATAGCAAAATAAGAGATGGTATGAATGCTGATATAAAAATTATAATATCTAAAAAAGAAAATTTGTTATTAGTAAGCAGTTTTGCTTTAAAAGAGGATGATAATGGTTTTTATGTTGAAGTTTTGAAAAATAACTCTCCTGAAAAAAAATATGTAAAAATAGGTGATTATAATGATTTTAATTATGAAATTTTATCTGGAATTGAAGTTGGTGAAGAAATTATAACTAGGACTATAAACACATCTTCTGATACTACTAAAAATTTTATGGATATGATGAATATGGAAACATCAACAGCTCCTCAAGGTAGAGGAGGTGGGGCGAAAACTTATCCTTCTAAATAATATAAAATGTCAGAAAAAGTTATTGAATGTATAAATTTAAATAAGTATTATGGTAAGGGTTCTAATTCTTTTCATGCATTAAAAGATATAAATTTTTTTGTAAATAGAGGAGAATTTATTGCAATTATTGGGCCTTCTGGATCTGGTAAATCTACTATGATGAATATCTTAGGGGCTTTAGACACTGCAAATTCAGGTGATTATTTTTTAAATAATAAAAATATATCAGAAATGGACTCTGGAGAATTATCTAATATCAGACAAAAAGAAATTGGATTTGTTTTTCAATCTTTCAATTTATTAGGGAAAACAAATGTTTTGAATAATGTTATACTTCCACTTATTTATAATACCCAAATTCATATAAAAGAAAGAAAAAAAATTGCTTTAAAATTTTTAGAAAGTGTTTCGTTTGATATGACTAAAATAAAAAATAAGGCTAATGAAATTTCAGGTGGACAAATGCAAAGAGTAGCAATTGCTAGAGCATTAGTTAATTCTCCTTCAATTGTTTTAGCAGATGAACCAACAGGAAATTTAGATAGTAAAACTGGAGATTTTGTTTTAAAGACTTTTCAAAAATTAAATAAAGACGAAGGGGTTACTATTATTTTAATAACGCATGATGAATATGTTGCTAATTCTGCTGATAGAATTATCAGGATTAAAGATGGGATGATAACTGAAGATTATAAAAATCAAAAAACTAAAAAAATATTTTCTAATTAATATGAAATTATTTGATTTAATATCAGAAACTTTTAATTCACTGTTTACTAATAAAATAAGAACATTTTTAACTGTTTTAGGTATTGTTATTGGAATTGGCTCTGTTATTTCTATGATTTCTGTTGGAGAAAGCGCTTCTTCATCAATAGAAAGTGAAATTAATTCTGTTGGATCTAATTTTTTAACAATTGCCATTAATTCTCCTACTTTTTTTGAAAATAATATAAGACCTGAAATGTTAAATTATGATGATGTTGAATCTTTATTAAAATTAGAAAATATAGAAAATGCTTATGGAGTAATTTCTGCATCTTCTGATGTTTCTTATCTTGATATTTCTGAAACTTATTCTATAACAGGAATTCCTGACGGCTATTTAGAAACTATGAATATGGGTCTTAAAAACGGAGTTTTTTTTAATAGTTTACAGAATGATGCATATTCTAAAGTTGCAATAATTAGTCCTGAAATTTCTGAGGATTTATTTGAAAATAAAGATCCTATTGGAAAAGAAATAAAAATAAATGGAACTAAATATTTAGTTTTAGGTGTATTTGATGATTCTGAAGCATCGGGAATGAATGATATGACTTCTTGGATTTTTCTTCCTGTAAATACTGCTGGAAGATTTATAACTGGTAATGATAGTTATAATGCTATGTTTGTTGAATTAGCTACAGATGCTAATCCCTTAATAGAAGAAGAGGAAATAAAATATATTTTAGAGAAAAATAGGGGAATTATAAATAAAGATGAACAAGATTATTTTAATATTATTTCTCAAGAAGATATATTAGAATTAACAGATACTATTATGGGAACATTATCTGGAGTTTTAGCTGCCATTGCTGGAATATCACTTTTAGTTGGAGGAATTGGAATTATGAATATGATGCTTACTAATATTTCTGAAAGAACTAAAGAAATAGGTTTAAGAAAAGCTATCGGAGCAAAAAATAAAGAAATCACTAATCAATTTTTACTTGAAGCAATTGTATTAACTTTAATTGGAGGAATAATTGGTATATTAATGGGTTGGGGTTTATCGTCTATTGCTTCATCTTTAATTGGTTTTGATTCTATTTTATCCTTGAAGTCTATTGGATTAGGTTTAGGAATATGTGCTTTTATTGGTATTGTTTTTGGATATTATCCAGCAAAAAAGGCGAGTAAATTAAATCCAATAGACGCATTAAGACACGAATAATTTGTAAAAAATGTAGTGGCCAGCCATGGCTGGCCATTGTATAATTTTTATTTATATTCGCATTTTCTGTAATTTTATTGTAAAATTATAATAATTAATTGTTTAATGTACGAAAAAAATGTCTTTTTTAAATAAAATTTTTCCTGATCCAAATGAAAAAATAATGAAAAAAAATCAAATAATTGTTGAAAAAGTTAATTCTTTATCCTCAAAATATAGTAAATTATCTGATATAGAATTAAAAAATGCAATTTATAATTATAAAAATAAAATTTTAGAATCACAAGATTATGAACAAGAAATGGAAGATATTCTAGAAGATGTTTTTGCTATTACAAAAGAAGCTTCTACAAGAATTCTAAAAATGACTCATTTTGACGTTCAAGTTTTAGCTGGATATTTTTTACACAAAAATTATGTTTGTGAAATGAAAACCGGAGAAGGAAAAACCCTAGTTGCAACTTTACCTGGAGTGTTAAATGGTCTTTCTGGAAAAGGAGTTCATATTGTAACTGTTAATGATTATCTTGCAAAAAGAGATTGTTTTAATATGGGAAAAGTTTATACTTTTTTAGGACTTAGCGTTGGTTTTATAGGTCATCAAACATCTATGAAACTTGAAATTTTAGATAGTAATGAAAAAACAGATGAAGATGAAGAAACTTCTTCTTCATTTTTTGAAACTGTTGGAAATTATAAATTTAAATTTACATCCGTTACTAGAAAAGAAGCTTATGATTTAGATATTTTATACGGAACTAATAATGAATTTGGTTTTGATTATTTAAGAGATAATATGGTTGATAAGAAAGAAGATCAAGTCCAAAGAGAATTAAATTATACTATAGTAGACGAAGTTGATAGTATTTTAATTGATGAAGCTAGAACACCCCTTATAATTTCAGCCCCTTCTGGTGGAGATAAAGATCAATATTATAAATTTGCTCAAATTGTTAAAAGATTAAATGCAGAAACTGATTATAATATTGATGAAAAAATGAGAACGGCAACACTTACTGAAGAAGGTTTAGCAAAAATAGAATCTATGCTTGGAGTTGCAAATATCTATACAGATGAAGGAATTTTACTTGTTCACCATTTAGAAGAAGCTTTAAAAGCTGAAGTTTTATTTAATATTGATAGAGATTATGTAATAAAAGAAGGAGAAATTGTTATTGTTGACGAATTTACAGGAAGACTTATGCCGGGTAGAAGGTATTCTCAGGGTTTACATCAAGCAATAGAAGCAAAAGAAGGTGTAGATATAAAAAATGAAAGTATAACTTTAGCTACAATAACATTACAAAATTATTTTAGAATGTATAATAAATTGGCTGGTATGACTGGTACAGCTATAACTGAAGCTGAAGAATTTAGTAAAATTTATAATTTAGAAACTATAGTAGTGCCTACAAATGAACCTGTTATAAGATTAGATAAGTCTGATAAAATTTATAAAACAGAAAAAGCTAAATTTGATGCTGTAATACAGGATATTAGAGAAAGATATGAAAAAGGTCAGCCTGTTTTGATTGGTACTGCTTCTATAGATAAAAATGAATTATTAGATAAATTATTAGATAAAGCAGGACTTCCTCATGAAGTTTTAAATGCTAAAAATCATGCAAGAGAAGCTGAAATTATAGCTCAAGCTGGTAAATCTAAATCTATTACTGTTGCTACTAATATGGCTGGTAGGGGAGTTGATATTATGTTGGGAGGAAATCCAAAAGAGGATGAAGAATATAAAAAAGTTAAAAAATTAGGCGGTTTGTATGTTGTTGGAACAGAAAGACATGAAGCTAGAAGAATAGATAATCAGCTTCGTGGTAGGTCTGGTCGTCAAGGAGATCCTGGTGAAAGTAGATTTTATGTTTCTTTAGAAGATGATCTTATGAGAATATTTTCTCCTGATAGAATGAAAAATATGATGAATAGAATGGGTATTCCAGATGATCTTCCTATTGAGAATAAATTAGTCTCTAGATCTTTAGAATCTGCTCAGAAAAAAGTTGAAGGGAATAATTTTGATATCAGAAAACACCTTGTTGAATATGATGATGTTTTAAATAATCAAAGAAATTTAATTTATAATAAAAGAAATTATTTATTAGAAAATAATGAAAATTCTAGAGAAATTATTTTAGATTTTATTAAATCTGAAATAAACCAAGTTGTAACATTTCATGCTGCACAAGAAAATTCTAAAGAATGGGATTTAAAAGAAATATCAGAAACTATGCTTACTATATTTCCTTTAAAAGAGGGAGTTTCAGGAATGGAAAAGATTTTACAAAATTTAAGAGAAAAAAATGAAAAGAATGTAGAAAAATATAGAGAAGCTATCGTTAAATATTTATTTGATTTAGCGGCTTCTTCTTATGCGCTTTTAGAAAAAGATATTACTCCCGAAATATTAAGAGGAATAGAAAAAAATATTATTTTAAGAGTTATTGATAGACTTTGGATAGAACATCTTGAAAATATATCTTCAATAAGAATGGGAATAGGTTTGAGAGGTTATGGACAAAGAGATCCTCTTGTTGAATATAAAAAAGAAGCTTATATGGCTTTTGATAAGATGATGGATGATATCCAAAATAGAATTGTTTACTCTATTTTTAAAGTTAAATTAATAACCCCAGAAAATGCTGACAATTTAAAAGATATTAAAATGACCGGAGCTGAACAAAAAGAACAATTCAATGCTTTTTTAAAGAAAGATGATATTAGAGAAAAAATGAATAAAGAAACTAGTTCACGGGAAGGAAATGCTGAAAAATTAAGAGATAAGCATGGTAAAAAAGTGGGTAGAAATGATCCATGTCCTTGTGGTAGTGGTAAAAAATACAAACATTGTTGTGGGGCATAAAAAATAATGTAGTGGAAAGCCTAGCTGGCCACTACAGATAAATATTATATAAAATTATTTATAAATGAAAATATTAATTATAAATACCTTAAAATCTGGTGGTATTCTTCATTATACTGCCTCTTTTGCTAAGGCGCTTTTTGATAATAATAAAGTAAAAATACTTACTTCTGATATTTCTGAATATTCTTTTTTTAAATTAAAATGTTCTTTAAGTCCATTGCTTTATGAAGATACAAGAAATATATTTCATAAATTAATTAGGTTATTTTGGAATTATTGTATTATTTTTTTCACTGCTTTATTTGGGAGATATGATACTATACATTTTCAATGGCCTATAAGTGTTAAATTTGATTCATTTTTTATAAAATGTTTAAAGTTTTTTTATAGAAAACCTATAGTATTTACAGTTCATGATTTAATTCCTTTAGAATATGATTTAAAAAGTTTTTCAAAAAGCCATTTATTTAAAAAATACAAAAAATTTTATAATTCTTTTAATAAAATTATAGTTCACTTAGATTATATAAAAACAGATATTATTAATATTTTTGATATTAAGCAAGAAAAAATTTTCGTAATACCTCATGGAAATTATTTAAATTTTAGGGATTTTAATAAAATTTACACAAAAAAAGAAGCAAGGGAATTATTAGAAATACCAGAAGATAAATTTTATATATTATTTTTTGGTTATATAAGAAATTATAAAGGTTTAGATGTTTTAATTAAATCTTTATCTCATTTACCTGAAAATATTTGTCTTTTAATTTCTGGAAAAATTGTAGATAAATATGTTTTAGATTTATTAAATAAAGATTTAAAAGACAGATTTTATTTATTCCCAGAATATATAAAAATAAATGAAATTTCTAAATTTTTTAATGCATCTGATTTAGCTTGTTATCCGTATAAAAATATTTATCAAAGTGGAGCTATTCATACTGCTTTTGCATTTAATACACCTGTTATTACATCATCTCTTAATGCTTTTACTTCTATTATAATAGATTCATATAATGGTTATACTTTTAAGACTTCTGATTATAAAGATTTGGCAGATAAAATTTTAAAAATTTATAATAATTCTTCAAAATTAAATGAAATTTCTAAAAATGCTTATAATTTTGCAGAAAAAGAATTAAATTGGAATAAAATAGCTAAGAAAACTATTGAAATATACAAAAAATGAGAGATTTAGATACTATAATTGTTACTTGGAACGTTTCTTCATTGTTGATAAAAAATCTTCAATCTATTTTTAATTTTACAAAAAATTTAGATTATAAAGTTATTGTTGTAGATAATAATTCTTCTGATAATACTGTTTTTTTGTTGAAAGAAAATTTTAAAAATGAAATAAATAGAGGATTATTAGAAGTTTTGGATACTAAAAAAAATAATGGTTTTAGTTTAGGAAATAATATAGGTATTAAAAAATCAGATAGTAAATATATTTTATTTATGAACCCTGATATGGAAATTACAGAAAATACTTTTTATAAAATGTTTAATTTTATGGAAGATAAAGAAAAAGATATTGTATTATCAACCACAAAATTAAAATATAAAGAAGGGGATATTCAGCACAACGTAAAAGGATTACCAACTCCAATTATAAACATTTGTGTACTTCTTAAATTGCATCATTTATTTAGCAAAACTAAGCTTTTTAAAAAATATTTTTTATCAGATTTTGATTATTCTAAAGAATCTAAAGTAGATCAAATTATGGGTGCATTCATTTTTGCAAGATCTAATTTTATAAAAAATATTGGTGGTTGGAATTTAGATTATTTTTTATGGTGGGAGGATGTAGATCTTTGTAAAAAAGTTTATGATTTAGGAAAAAAAATAATTTACACTCCTACTTCAGAAGTTATTCATTATGAAGGAAGAAGTTTTAATCAAGTAGAATCTATAAAAAAACAAAAAAGATTTAATAAGGGTATGAAAATATATTCAAAGAAATATTTTTCTAAAATACCATATTTTTTTATTTATATTTTTTCTTTTATTAGTATCTTTTTGTCTTTTTTGGTAAAAATATTTAAAATAAAACCAAGAGGACAAGGTAAAATTTAATTTATATATAATGATTTTAGAAAAACTTTCAATTAATAAAATTTTTAAGAGTGATTATTTTACTTATACTGTATTATTTTCTGTTTTAACTTTAATTTTTTCTTTTATTGCTTATTTATATCAAGATTTTAATAATATAGCTTTTTTTGTTTATGTAATTATATTTTTTATAGTTTCATATAAAAATCTAAAAGCAGGTATGCTTATTGCTCTAGCTGAATTAATTATAAGTTCTAAAGGTTATATTTTATTTTTTGAATTTTCTGGATTTCAAATTTCTTTAAGAATTGCATTTTTCGTTATTATTTTATCAATTTGGTTTTCAAAATTGTTGATTGATATTATTAATAATAAATTTAGTAATGATCAAAAATTATTGGTTAATAAAAAAATTAATTATTTTTCATTTAGAAAATCAAGATTTTTTAAATATTATTTCATATTTTTTCTTGTTTTATTATTTGCTTTTATATTAGGAATATTAAATGGAAATGGTTTTTCTGATACTTTTTTTGATATGAATGGTTTTTTATTTCTTCTATATTTATTACCTTTTTATGATTTATTTAAAAAAGAAGATGATTATTATGATTTATTATCTTTATCTGTTGCTTCTAGTTTGATTTTGATGTTTTTTACTTTATTTTTATTATGGATTTTTTCTCATGTAAATCCTTTTTATTTATCAAATCTTTATAGTTGGCTTTTTGATTTTGGAATAGCTGAAGTTACTAGTATGTCTTATGGTTTTTCTAGAATTTTTATGCAATCTCAAATATATATTTCTGGATTGATTATTTTTTTAATTTCTATTTTTGCTTATAAATTTTCATATTCAAGGATAAAAATAAAAAAAATAACAGATAAAAATAAACTCTTTATATTATTATTAACTCTTGCTTCAATTTCCACTATACTTTCTTTTTCAAGAAGTTTTTGGGTTGGAATTATTGCTTCTTTTATATCAATTTTTGTCATTTTATTTATAATAAGAGATAAAAAAAGTAAATTATTTTATTCTTTTTTTAGGACATTTTTACTCGGAATAACTTCATTTTTAATAGCTTATGGATTTATATTTGTTTTTACTAATTTTCCTCCAGGATCTTCATCAAATTTTACAAAAGGGTTAAATGAAAGACTTTCTAATCCGACTCAAGAAGCTGCAGGGTCGTCTAGAATAAATATGCTTAAACCACTTTATGAAGAAATAAAAAACAATTTTATTTTAGGTGGTGGATTTGGATATAAAATAACTTATGAAAGTGCTGATCCTACTAATGTTGCAAAAAATGTTGGGGGTATGTATACAACTTACGCTTTAGAATGGGGTTATTTTGATACATTACTAAAATTTGGAATATTTGGATTTTTGATTTTTATATATTTTATACTAGCTTTATTGTATTTATCTATAAAAAATATAAATAAAATAAAAAAAGAGGATTATAGAATTGTTGCTTTTGGACTTACTTTATCATTTTTATTTATTTTAGTAGTTAACTTTTTTACGCCATATTTAAATCATCCTCTAGGAATAGGCTTTATTATAGTTTATATTACTTATTTAGATAAAAATATTTTAAATAAAAAAATTGATTTTTAGCTTATATTCTGCTAATAATATAGATATCATTAACTTTTAAAATCATAATTATGGATATTGAAAATGAAAAAAATGAAAGAAATGTGAGATTAAATAAAATAAAAGAATTAGAAAATAAAGATATAAAACCATACGCTGAAAAATTTGATAAAAAAAATAATTGTCTTGAATTAAAAAATTTTAAAATTGGAAAAAAAGCTCAAACTGCTGGTAGAGTTGTTTTAAAAAGAGATATGGGAAAAATATCATTTATTCAGATTCAAGATTATACTGGAAAAATTCAAGCTGTTTTTACTATAAATGATTTGGATGAAGATAAATATAAAAATTTTGTTGATTTAGTTAATATTGGTGATTTTATTGGTCTATATGGTGAAATGTTTGTTACTAAAAAAGGTGAAATTTCTATATTAGTAAAAGATTTTACTTTTTTATCAAAAGCGTTAAGACCTTTACCTGATAAATTTCATGGTGTTTCTGATTCTGAATTAAAATATAGACAAAGATATTTAGATTTAATAATGAATCCAGAAACTAAAGAGAGATTTCAATTTAGAAATGATTTTATTTGGGAATTAAGAAAATTTTATAAAGATTATAATTTTGAAGAAATAAATACACCTATTTTATGTAATACTGCTTCAGGTGCTCTAGCTAAACCTTTTAACACTCATCATAATGCGCTAGATATTGATGTTCATTTAAGAATAGCTCCTGAATTATATTTAAAAAGAGCTATTATAGGAGGGTATGAAAGAGTTGTAGAATTTGCTAGGTGTTTTAGAAATGAAGGGACAGATCCTTCTCATTTGCAAGATTTTATTATGATAGAACATTATGCAGCTTATTGGAATTTTGAAGATAATATGAAATTTACTGAAGAAATGCTAACTTCTGTAATTAAAAAATTAAAAGGGAATTTAAAAATAGAAATTCCAAATAGAGACGGTAAATTGGTTGAAGTTGATTTTTCTGCTCCTTGGAAAAAAGTTTCTTTTAGAGATCTTTTAATTAAAGATTGTTCTATTGATATTGATAAATTTCCTGATTTAGAATCTTTAAAAAATGAAATTAAAAGCAAAAATATAGAAATTAAAGATATAGATTCTTTAGGTAGGGGAAATTTAATTGATGCTTTATATAAAGTTGTATCAAGGCCAAAATTAATTAATCCTATATTTTTAATAAATCATCCTATTGATGTTTCTCCTCTTGCTAGAAAAAATGATAATAATCCTAATATAGCTGATAGATTTCAGCTTGTTATTAATGGTTGGGAAATTGTAAATGCTTATTCTGAGCTTACTGACCCAATAGATCAAGCAGATAGGTTTGATAAACAAATGGAAGCTAAAGGAATGGGGGATGAAGAAGCTATGAATAAAGATGAAGATTATATAAGAGCTATGGAATATGGTATGCCGCCTGTTTCTGGATGGGGAATGGGAGTTGAAAGAATTATTGCACTTCTTACAAAACAGCAAAATTTAAGGGATGTTGTATTATTTCCATTAATGAGACCTGAAAATTAATATAATTTGTTTTATTTTATAATTCATATTTGTACATGTGGGAACGCATATTATGAATGTGGGAACGCGCCGTGGCGCGTTCCATTTGATTTAAAAAATTGATGTTATTATATAAAATTGCATCTTTATTTTAAGGATATTGACCTTTTATTTAAATTAATGTATAAATGTTATAGAAAATTTTATAGGAGGAAGAAATGAAAAAAATACTTTTTAAAATCAGGGAGTTTTTTCAAGCTCCGGATTTTCCACCAAAAGGTGAATTTCCTGAAGAAGACAGAAAAAAAGATTTTTGTGTAAAAGCAAAAAACTGTCCTTCATACGGAACTAAAAACTGTCCTTTATTTTTTTAATTTATTATTTCAAAAATTTTAAAAAAGACTAGCTACTTTATATAGCTAGTCTTTATTTTTTTAATGAGTTTTAATATTGCTAGGTTTTACCCATTTTTTTATATTATTAAAACTCACTTCTACTATTGAATTTGTTGGATCTTCATAAGAAGGTTTTCTAAATCTAGTTATGACAACTTTTTGCCTATCTAGAAGACCTTCTGGTAAAGATTCAAACTGATCTTTGGAAATATAAACTTTTTGATCTATTCTTAACATTGTTTTATAATTTCCGAAGATTATTCTAATAGTGTTTTTTTCGTCTATTATGTAGTAATTATATCCAAAAATTTCTTGTTCAAATTCTTTAGTTTTACATTTACCTACACTTTTTTTATGTTTATTAAACATTTATATTCCTCCTTAATTTAATTTTTTTCATTTTTACATAATAAAACCGATTAGTCAAAGATTTGTGGCTTTGTAATGTTAAATTTATGTTTATTAAAATAATATTGATTATTAAATAATGTAGGAACAGGACGACGTTGGTCGTCCTGTTCCACCCATCCAATTAATAAATAAAATAATATTTTTTAAATTAAACGGGCGCACAATGTGCGCCCCTACATAAGATATTGACATATTCTTGTTTATGTGTTATTTTTAGCTATTAAAATTAATAGAAAAGGAGGTAAAAATGGATATTTATAAAATTTTTCCTAAAAAAATAAAGTGGAAAATAAGGATGTGGATTTTTAGAAAAAAAAAGAGAAGGAGATATAAACAAGCTTTAAAAATAAGGAAAGAAAAAGAAAAAGAAAACTAAAAATTAAAAAAATACACTCTTTTAATATAGGGTGTATTTTACATTTTTATCTATTAAAAATATTATCGCAAATATCACAAAAATTATAAAAATATTCATTTCTATAATCTTTATCTGGAGTATTTAATTTATCTTTTTCTTTTTGTATTTCTTCAATTTTTTCTTTTATTTCTTTATATAATATATATGCATTTTGATTATTTACTTTTTCTGCATATTTCATAAATGTATCTAATTGGTATAATAATTCATCAATTAATTCAAATTGAAAAAAATGATTTCCTAGTTTTTTCTTTCCTCCTAGTTCAAGAAATAATTCTATTAATTCTTCTCCAGTTTTTATATCTAAACCTATAATTAATCTGGGAATGTTTTCAATTTGGCCCTTATAATTACTTTCTTCTGATTGAAAATACTTTACTTTATTTATTTTTTTTTCTTCTATCTCTCTTTTTATTCTTAAAAATTTATCTCTAACATCATTTTTATATGTTATATCAAACGCTACTCCTAAAAAAGTTGAATCATTTTTGTTATCTTCATTTATAAATTCAAGAATTGTATCTATTCCATTTTTTATGTCATCATATCTGCTTGTTTTATATGTGCATGTTCCATAGTCCAACCAGTTTGAAAGATCAATGTGATTATTTATTACTATTTCTATAGCATCTGCTATTTTTTTTGCATCTTTAGATTCTTGGCTTTGATCTTTATTAAACTCTTCTTCCATTCTTGATGCATATTCTTTATCTGCTTTTATTTCAGAGTCTTTATATATATCATAAAATGAATCTTCAGATATTCTATCTGGATATTTTTTAATTATTTTTTCTGCATTTTTATCTATTAGAGATAATGGTCTTTGGTTTATATTTTCAAAATTCATAATTTTATTTATTTTCTTATCTATATTTTTCATTTTAGCACTATTTTATCTTAAAAGAAGGTTATTTTGTTAATAAATAATAAAGGGTCAGCGATCGCTGACCCCTACATATTTTGAATTAGACCATTCCTTTCTCATCCCTCACATAAATAGCTAAAGCTATTTATTTCCCAAAATCATAAATAAAAAAAGAATGGCCGTGCCATTCGTAGCTTAGTACTTCTTCGTCTTTACAAGACTACGAAGTACATTCTTCGTTCTAAAACTCACCTTGTTCGTTAAGAAACGAAGAATGGCTGGGAAGGAGGGAATCGAACCCCCAATCTTCTGGACCAAAACCAGCTGCCTTACCATTTGGCCACTTCCCAATATTTGATAATATATCATAACTTAATTTTTTAGTAAAGAAAAAGCGTCAATTCATTACAAACTGACGCTTATTTATGTAAATATCCTTATTAAAGTAAATAAGGATAGAAATCCAAACCCTCCTATAATTTTGAAATTCATACAATACTTATAATCTTTCTTTTTAGAAAGTTTGAAATTCAACCCATCTAACAAAGCTCCAATTATAAATATTATAGAGAAAATAAATAAAATATTTATTTCCATTATGTATCCTCCTTATTAAAATTATGATTATATTTATATCATATACTTTAATATTTGTCAATTTTGTGAATGATTTTATATAAATTTGCATGTTTTTTTATACATGATTTTATATACGTTTTATTTTAAAATATTGTTTTATTTTACAATTCATGTTTTATTTGCGGGCGCACAATGTGCGCCCCTACAATATATTTAATCATAATTAAAATAATATTTATTCACAATTCATGTGGGAACGCGCCACGGCGCGTTCCCACGTTGTTTAAAAATTATCGTTTTAATTATTTTATTAAATCTTCAATAAATTTCATTGATCCAGAATATGTCGGAGAATAAGAACTGGTGTCAGGAAAATCTAAATTTATAATACTCCTATATACTGTTTTTATTAATTTTTTTAAAAATATTACATCCTCTTCTAAAATAGAATAAGATAAATTCATATTTTTTTCATTTTTTGCAGATAAAAATTCTATTTCACCCTCTAAAACTTTATATTTACTATAATCTTTCGAATTTTCAATCAATAATTTATAAAAAACTAATTGATTTTTATATTTAAAAGCTTTCATTTTATCATTACCTTCTAATCCTTTATTCCAATCTCTAAATATCTTTCCAGTTTTATAATCAAAAACTTTTATAGTTTTTTCTTGTTCATTTATAGAAAATCTATCAATTTTACCAGTTAAAATACAACCATCAACTTCTACTCCTTGATTTTTAAAATCCCTTTCAACTATATCTGTATAATTTAATTTATTTTTATTTATCTTATAATATCTATCCAATTCTTCTTTTCCTTTTTTATAATAAGTATTATAATCATCAGGATTTAATCTTTGTAACTTTAAATTTTTTTCAAATAATTTTATAAGCAAGGAAACTTCTGGAAGTTTTTTATTTTTAGTAAAAATATTATAAAATTCTTTAAAAGTATTATGAATAGAAGTTCCATAAGATGATTGAGCATTTTTTGCTTTTGGAAATCTAAATAAACTATTTTCTAAAAAATTATCTGGACCTCCATAATTAAGGTCTATAAAATTTTGTAGATGAGTAACACTTAATTTATAATCTTCAACAAAAGGCTTTATAAGCTCTTTTTCTTTATAATTATTTAAATTAGGTAAATAAATTTTTCTACCAATTTCTTCTCTTTTTGCTAAATAATTTTCATCGGTTTTTTTAATTTCACCTTCTATTTTTGGATCATATAAAAAACTCAATTTTTCTTGTTCTTTGCCTTTATTATATATAGTTCTTGTTAAATATAAATTACTTTTAGCTCTTGTTTCTGCAACGTAAAATAATCTAGATTTATCATTTAAATTATCCTTTTCTGGACTAAGTGGCATATTAAATGGAAGCGGTATTTTACCACTTTTATTTGCATCCCATTCTTTTGAATTACAGTGAATTATAAAAACATTATCAAATTCCAAACCTTTCGCTTTATGAGCACTTAATAATACTAAATTATTATCACCAGTTTTAATCCTATCGCTTATTTCTATATTCATCTTATGCTCTTCATAAAGTTCTATAAACCGTACTATTTGATCTATATATAAAGTATCTTTATCTGAATATTCTCTTATTTTACTAAATAATCCCTGTAAATTTAAAAGATTTACTAAATAATTTAGTTTATCTTTTTTATTATTAAAACTAGAAAAATAATATTCTTTATAATTTGACTTATACCCATTTAACTCTTCATTTCCTATAATATAATCAAGTATTTCTTCAGCTGTTTTTCTTTTTACTTCTGCTGACAAGTCCATAAAAAATTTATGTATTTCTTTTATTTTTTCATTATTATAATTCTTCATTAAAGAAAACCAGCTTTCATTCCAATTTTTAGTATTCTTTGCAAATTCTGCAAATTTCCAAATTTCTTCATTTGAAATTTCAAAAAATTCATAGGTTAATATTTCTGGAAGTAAATAATCTTTATCTATTTTTTTATCTATTATAGAGTCTAAAAATTTTATTATAGTTAAAATCTGCTTTATATTCTTTTCAGAAGAAAGATTACTCTTTTTCTCATATTCAAAATCTATATTTTCTTGGTCAAAAATTTTAGAAATTTTCTCTAAATTTTTATGAGTTCTAGATATTATTGCAATACTTTCATTTTTTGGTATTTCTTTTACTTTTAAAGCTATATATAAATATTCCTCATTTTCTGAATTAAATTCAACTTCTTTAATATTTCCTTTTTTAATTTTTTTATTACTTGCTATTAATTTTTTTGAAAATTCTGGTTTTATATTAACTAATCTGTCTTCTGCAAATTCTATTGTGTTTCTGGAATATTCTAATATTTCACTTGTTGATCTATAATTTTCATCTAATATTATTACTTTTGTATCTTTATAATTTTCTATAAAATCAGCCATATTTTTCATACTTGCACCTTGAAATTTATATATAGACTGATCATCATCTCCAACAGCCATTACATTTGGCGTCAAAATTTTATTATCTGTTAAATTTCTTACTATCTCCATTTGAGAATAGTTTGTATCTTGAAATTCATCTATTAGTATAAACTGATATTTTTCTTGAAGATTATATTTTAGTTCATCATTATTTTCTAATTCTGTAACTACATCTATTATCATGTCTTCAAAGTCAAAAAAACCTAGTTTTTCGCACTCTTTTTTATATTCTTGATATACTATGGCAAGATCTAAATAATTTTCATAATTTGAGCTAGATTTTAATATAAATTTAGTTACATCTTCTTTATCTTTTACGAATAAATCCTTTTTTATTTTAGTAAGTGGTCCAGTTTTTTCAATTTCTTTAGCATCTTCTATTGCTAATTCAATTTTTCTTAAAATTGAATTTTTTAAAGGTTCAAAACCTTTAATTTTTTCTTCGCTTATTTTTATCTTATAAGTTTCTTTTAATATTTCTTCAAATAAAGAAATTACTTTTTTATAGCTATTAAAATTTACACCTGTTAGATATTTATCTAATAATTTATTAAATTCAATTTCAAATTTATTGTTTTCTTTTATAATTTTTAAAAAATCTTCACTCCTTATACCTGCTTTTTTTAATTCTTTTATTCTATTTAAAACATCTTTGATATATGTATATCCTTGAGAGGGAACTTTGCTCCTAAAATTAGAACTATGCTTTAATTTTTTTATTATAATTCTTTCTATTATTTCTATTTGTCTTATATCTTCAAGAGGTTTGTATGTAGCTCCATTATAGAAAAATTCTGGATATGAATTTATTACTTCAGAACAAAAAGCATGAAATGTATTTATATTCACTTTATATGCATCTTTTCCTATTAAACCTGTTAATCTTTCTCTCATATTAATTGAGGCTGATTCTGTAAATGTTAAACATAAAATTGAAGAGGGATTTGTATCAGTTTTGTCTAAAATATTTGCCACTCTAACTCCTAAAAGTTCTGTTTTTCCTGTTCCTGGGCCAGCAACTACTAATAATGGTCCATATATATTATCAACAGCTTCCTTTTGTTTTTTGTTTAAAAAATTTAATCTATCTTTAAAATTTTTTTTATTCATTTTATTTTTATATTATTTTTTCAGTACTTGTTTTAATTATAATATATTTTTGGTAAAATTAAGAATAAATTGTTAACAAAATATGAATATGGCTCAAAATAAAAAATTAAAATCTTTATCAGGTATAATAGCACTTTCTCCTTCTGATCAAATATTATTTAATAAAATAAAAGATATTATTCGAAATAGTTATGAACTTTTTGGATTTGAACCAACGGATACTCCTGTTATAGATAGAAGTTCAGTTTTACTTGCTAAAGTTTCTCCTGACACTGAAAAAGAAATTTATAAATTTCAAAAAGGTAATAATGATTTAGCTTTAAGATTTGATTTAACTGTTCCTTTTGCTAAATATGTTGTTTTCTCTAAAAATGATATTAATTTTCCTTTTAGAAGATATGAAATAGGGAAAAGTTTTAGAGGAGAAAGACCACAAAAAGGAAGGTATAGAGAATTTTATCAATGTGATGCTGATATTATTTCAAAAAATAATTTATCTTTTTTGAATGATGCTGATATTATTAATTTAATTTATAAAACTCTTATTAATTTAGATATTAAAAATAAATTTATCATAAAAATAAATAATAGAAAGATATTGTTAGGTTTTTTAAAAGATTTTACAGACAAAACAGATAAAGTAATGTTAATTATAGATAAATTAAATAAAATTTCTAAAAAAGAGGCTAAAAAACAGTTAAAAGCTTTAAATATTAAAGATGAAGATATAGAAAAAATTTTTAATTTTATAAAATTATCAAAAGGAAATAATGTTCTTGAAAATTTAAGAACTTTTAATGTAAATAATTCTTTAATGCAAGACGGTGTTGAAGAATTATCAACTGTAATTTCATATTTAAAAGATTTAAATTTACCTGAAAGTCATTATGAAATTGATTTATCTATAGTAAGGGGTTTAGATTATTATACAGGAACTGTTTTTGAAACTTTTTTGAAAAATGATAAAGAAATTGGTTCTATTGCTTCAGGTGGAAGATACGATAATTTGTGTGACTTATATGGTAATGAAAAATATCCAGGAGTTGGTATGTCTATTGGTTTAAATAGATTATTTTATGCTTTAAGAGATTTAAAACTTATAAAAAATGTAGATTATAGTATTTCTAAAGTTTTAATTTTACCTATGGACAAAAATAGAATTTCTTATTCTTTAAATTTAATAACTAAATTGAGAGAAAATAATATAAATGCCTCTATTTTTGAAAATGAAAAAAATCTTAAAAATAAAT
Source organism: Patescibacteria group bacterium (assembly GCA_021734125.1). Taxonomy (GTDB): domain Bacteria; phylum Patescibacteriota; class Patescibacteriia; order JAGPKW01; family JAGPKW01; genus JAIPGT01. Next base: position 23,328 of record JAIPJN010000003.1, on the reverse strand, counting down.
TAGAGTATGCTAATAAAATAGGTGTTCCTTATATTGTGATAATTGGTGAAAATGAGGAAAATAATAGTAATTATACTTTAAAAAATATGAAAAGTGGTGAACAATTTATTTTAAATATTGATAAATTAATTAAAAAACTTTCATAATTTTTATGTTACATAATGATGTTAAATATATATCTGAAATTGAAGCAGTAAAAAGGTTTATAAAAGTGTACAATGAAAAAAATAGCACTGATTATTACGAAATAGAGAAAAATGAGTGGGAAAATACAAAAGATGGTATAAATGAAGTTGATGTTTATTGTTATTCAAATTCTGATCTTCCTAGATTAAAAATTCAAGTTACTAAGTGTGATCCTAATTATTCTGCTGAATTTGGTAGATATGTAAATTATAAAAAAAATAATAATTTTAGAAATTTATTTCAAAATAAATTATTTGCTAGAAAAGTAACTCTTCCTAAATTTTCTCAAAATTTAAAAGGTGTTATTTCTAAAAAAGCTAATAAATATGAAAATAAAACAAAAAAAGATCTAATTTTATTATTAGATAATTTAGGAGCTCAGCCTGATCTTTTTTTCTATAAATTTAAAGATAATTATAAAGATTTTTTACAAAATACTGGATTTTTAGAAATTTGGGTTTCTGGTTATAATAATTTTGTATTAAGGCTTGATAAATAATTAAAATAAACTATTTTGAGTATTTTTAGGAATATCTTTCCTAATTTTTTTTTCTATTATTCCTTTATCTACCATTTCAAAATAACATTTAGCGCATGCTTTTACATCAACTAGAGCATCATGAGCATCTTCAAAGGTTTCACCAAATAACTCTATATATAATTCTGTTAATTTTGCCCATTTTTCTTTTCCTGTTCTTCTTTTAAAAAATTCTCTTGATTCTTTCATTGTGCAAATTTTTTCTATGCTATTTAAATTACTTTCCATTTCTTTTCTTAAAAACTCTGATGATATTATTGCTTCATCAAAAGCTATATTATGAGCTATTAAATAATCATTATTTTCTATATCTTCATTAAATTCTAACAAGACTTCTTTTAAATCGTATCCTTCCTCTATAGCTCTTTCTGTTGTTATTCTATGAATCTTTGCTATTTCTTCAGGAATTGTAAAACCTTCTGGTTTTATTATTTTATTTGCTCTTTTTATTAATGTTTTATTTTCGTTAAATATCATCCAAGCGATCTGTACCATTCTAGGCCAGTTTTCTAGATCTGAAAAAGGAGCATTCCAATTATTGGGTAAACCAACGGTTTCTGTATCAAAGATTATATACATTTGTTTCAAATTAATTTTAATTTTATTTTATTATTTTACAGTATATCATAAATTGTTAATATTTTTATATAAAAAATGTATGTAATTTTAATGTGTATTTTTATTATTTTATTTAACAATTCATGTGGGAACGCGCCACGGCGCTTTCCACGAAAAGCGTGCGCCCGTTTAATTTAAAAATTATCGTTTTATTTCACAATTCATGTAGGGGCGCACATTGTGCGCCCATTTAATTTTATTAATGTTATTTAATAAAATTACGCACATTTTTTATATATATTTTTTATAAATTATATTTTAATATTTTATTTATCGGGCGCATATTATACGCCCGTTTAATTTGAAATTTCACAATTCATGTAGGAACGTGCCACGGCGCGTTCCTACCAATTTTTATAATTAATGTTATTTTATATAAAAATCCACCATATCTCCATACATATTATCAAAATACATTGACATTTTGTATAAAATATGTTATAGTATTTATATAGTTTTTAAAAACTATCGGCCCGTTGGGTCGTTTATCTTATATAGCCAGTCTATATTAAAGATAATATTTTAAAAAAAAGGAGGCAACTATGGAATTAAATATTTCAGTGGTTGCCGGAATGAGGATCGTCTCCCTCTCTCCACATCCAACAATGTTTTGGACTGGGGAAGAAGTAGGACCTTGTTCCAAGGAACTTGTTCAGTTTTTTACTCTCAAAAATGAGAGCGAAAAAATTGGACAAAAAGGACTTTTTTCTCTAATAACCTTTAAAAAGGTTTTAGAGGAAGAAGGAAAATCCGTTCTTTCAGAGATTCTATCTCGAAAGGACGTGGATTTTGTCCTAGTTCCTGCACTTTTTTCAACTTTAGTAGATCAATTTGCTGATTTACCTAAAGGGAAGATGGTAGCATATAATGCTACTCCGGAGACTCAGCGCTCCAGACCATCTGAAAAGGTGGCATCTGATCAATTTACCTTAATCTGGTAAATTTGAAAAAGGTGATTCTAGAAGTATTATACTGGTGATACTGTCTAGGAGGTTTAACTGAAAATTATTAGCCATAAAATAATTTTCCTGTGGTTCAGAATAACCAAAATATGCCGGATTTAAGTAAAAAAACTTAAATTCGGCTCCTTTTTTTATTAAATATTTTAATTTGGTACACTCAAGAGGAATCGAACCTCTATCTTAGGAACCGCAATCCTATGTTTTATCCATTAAACTATGAGTGCTTATTTATGATTTTTTAATAAATATTTTTATCCAAGATTTTATTTGATTTTTTGTTAATACTTTTAATGCAAAAAGCATCATAAAATATATACCACTAGAAATTACTATATTTAAAAATATATTTATATTAGAAAAGTATGTAAATAAAGACATAATAAAAGATGCTAATATTATTCTAAATATATTTGATAATATTTTTTTAATTTTTATATCTATAATTTTATTTGCACCATATGTATTTATAAAAAATAAAAATACAAAACTTATAACAGAAGCTATTGCAGCGCCTACTATTTGATATCTGGTTATTAATATTATATTTAAAATAATATTAATTAACATTGATAAAAATGAATTTCTCGTATTTAATATTTGTTTATTACAAGAACTTAATATTAAACCTGATGGAACATTTAAAAATAAAAAGAAAAATATAATAGAAAATGTTTTAAGCACAGGAATTGTTGGAATATAATTTGGATAAATTAACAAAACAATTGGTTCAGCTAGTACATATAATCCAAAAGTCATAGGTATAGACATTATGGATAATATTAAAAATGCTTTTTCAAAAGTAATATTTAATTTTTCCTTATTATTCTGAAAATAATTACTAAAAGCAGGGAATATTGCAGCACCTATAGCATTAGGAATAAAATAAAGAGCAAAAACTATTTTATAAGCCGCTTGATACCAAGCTACATTTGTATCATTTATCATTGTTGATATTAAAACAGTGTCTATTGAACTATAAAGTTTAGTACATATTCCAGTTGCAGCAAATGGTAAAGCCATAATAAACATAGTTTTGAAAAACTTCCAAGAAAGTTTTTTATCAAACTTAAATTCTGTTTCTCTTCTTAAGAAATATAAAGAAAATAAAAATGCAAAAGTAATTGCTATTATAGGAATAAACATTAAAGTTGGAATAGTAATACCTCCTTTTATTGCTAAGTAACCTAATAAAAATATTAAAAATTGATATAAAAATAAACCTAAACTTTCAAAAAATATTTTTTGTTTCCCCCTTAATATTGAATAAAATGTTGTAGTAAACCCATCAATAAAAACTAAAATAAAACCTAATAATACTGTTTGTAATTTTAAAAAATCATAATTAGAAAAATATGCTATAGTTGCTCCTACAAGGCAAAATAAAATACCTGAGACTAATTTAAATAAAATTGCATAAGATGCATATTTATTAATATTTTTTTCATCTCTTGCAGTTTCTTTAATAAGTAAACTATTAAAACCAAAATCAATAAAAACTGCAAAAATAAAACAAAAACTCAAAGCAAAAGTATATATTCCAACAGTTTCAGTTGGTAAATTTCTAGTTAAAACAACAAAATAAAAAAATGCTAATATTTTTTGTAAAATAGAGGCTGTTATTAAATAAATTGAATTTTTAGCAATAGCTTTACCAGACATAGTAATATTATAGCAATCTTATTTTTTAATTACTAGATTAAAGAAAAAATTATAATAAAAAATAGGAATATATAATTCCTATTTTTTGAGTACTTTATTTAATTTTTTGATATTTTTTTTATTTGGACTTCTGTAAAAGGTTGTTTGTGTCCGTATATTTTATTATATCTTATTTTATTTTTATATTTAGCAACTCTTATTTTTTTATTTTTTCCTTGATCTAATATAGTAGCTTCTACTTTTACATTTTTTAATAAAGGATTTCCTATTTCTGTATTACTTCCATCTTCATCTGATAATAATAAAACTTCTTCAAAAGTATATTTTGATTCTGGTTTAAGGTTAATTTTTTCTATTTTTATTTTATCACCTTCTTTAACTTTATATTGTTTTCCGCCAGTCTTTATAACAGTAATCATTGTAGTTCTTTAAAAATTATATAAGAGAATTATAACAAAAAAAATATTTTTGGTCAATTATTTAAATATCAGTTCTTTTTGATATAGCATCTTGTAAAGTTATTATATCTGTATAATCAATATCTAAACCCACTTGTATACCTCTTGCAAATCTAGTTATTTTGATATCATATTTTTTTAATTTTTTAGAAATATATATCATAGTAGCTTCGCCTTCTATAGTAGGGGAGAGTCCTAAAATTATTTCTTTTATTTTGTCTTTATTTTTTTCAATTCTATTGAAAAACTCTTTTAATTTAATGTCTTCTTCAGAAATTCCATTAATAGTATCTAAAACTCCATGTAATACATGATATTTTCCATTAAATTTAGATGACGCTTCTATTGTTTGTATATTTTTAGGAAATGCAACAATACAGATAACAGAAGAGTCTCTTTTTTTATCTAAACATATATCACAGTAATCTTTTTCACAGAAATTAAAACATGCTTTACATAACTTTATATCTTTTAACTCATTTATACTTTTTATTAACTCACTTTTTTCTTCCTGATTTTGATTTAAAAGATAAAGTGCTATTTTTTCAGCAGTTTTAGTTCCTATTGTAGGTAATTTATGGATTTCTTTTATTAAATTTTGCAATTTATTTGGAAACACTTTTTATTTTAATATAGATTTAAATTCATCCATACCTTTCATTTTTTCTGTCATTATTTTTTGGACTTTTTTAATACCATCATTTATAGCATCTTTTAGCCCATTTTCTAATTTATCTTTTTTCCCTAAAAGCTCATCTGATATTTCAATTTTTTCTATAACTTGATTACCGTTCATAGTTATTTTTATACCAGATTTTTCTGTAACTATAAATTCATCTTTTAATTGACCTTGTAATTTTTTAGCTTGTCCTGCTAAATCTTTTACTTCTTTTAATTTTGAAAACATTGATCCCATATCCTTTTATTAATTTATTAATTATTTTTTAATTCTTCAAGACTTATTGCTTTTATTTCTTTATTTTCTTTATTACCACTTTTAATAATATTTTCAACTCCAGCCCAAACACTATTATTATTTTTTGGTACTAAAATAATTACTTCATCTCCAATTTCACCTTTATAATAAGTTATGCTTGCTTTTTGAACTTTATATGTTTTTCCTTCAGCTAAAACTTCAAAGCCACCATCTTTAGATTTTGATAATATACCTTTTGTTCTTTTTCTTGGCATAAGTTCTATTTGTTTATAAACAAAAGTTCCATCTGGCTTTATAGTAAGTTTTAATTTATCTCCCTCTATTATTTTAGATTTAGAAATATAATTTGATGGAATACTATATTGTTTTTCCTCTGGTCCTATCATAATTTCTCCATTAAATATACCTTCTATCACCTTATCTTCATCTTCTTTATATTCTTTAACATCATTTAACTTATTTTTTATAGTTGAAGTATCTTTTTTATTTAAATTATAATCTTCTAAAGCAATATCAACTTCATTCCTTATTTTTACTAAATGTTCTATTAATTTTTGAGTTTTTTCTTCTTCTGACATATTTTTGTTTTTATTTTTATTTTAAATTTTAAAAATCCCTTTAATTTATAGAACTAAAGGGATTTTTATTATTTCATTGTTTTTTCTACTATATTTTTAAACACTTCTGGATTATTTTCTGCTAAATCAGCTAATACTTTTCTATCTATTTCTATATTATTTTTCTTTAAATTTCCTATAAATTTACTATAACTATATTTTTCATTTAAACCCCTTAAAGCAGCATTTATTTTTATAGTCCATATTTTTCTAAAATCTCCTTTTTTATCTTTTCTTCCAACATAAGCATGAACTCCTGCATGTTTAATCGCTTCTTTAGCTCTTCTTACTAGATTTTTTCTACCGAGTCTATAACCTTTAGTAAGTTTAAGTAACTTTTTTCTCTTTTTAGTGTGGTTAACACCTCTTTTAACTCTACTCATATTACTTCTTAATCTTAATAAATTATTGAATTGTTTTTTTAGCTAAATCAAAAAGTCCACCTTTTTTGGATATTTGATTTTTCTTTCTTTTATTTCTTTTAGTATTACCATTTTCTCTAGAATTAAAATGATCTTGACCACATGTTTCATGATCCATTTTTCCAGATTTTTTAATTCTTATTCTTTTTGATATCTGTTTTGTTGTTTTTATCTTAGGCATTTTATTTCTTTTTTAAAGCTATTATACAATTTATTTTTCCATGTTTAAAACTTAACTGATCTTCGATGATAATATCAAATTTTCCTAATTGTTTCAAGTTTTCTATATATTTATATATAACTTCTTTACCAATATCAGCATATTTTTTTTCTCTTCCTTTAAGTTGTAGTTCTATTTTTATCTTATTTCCTTTAGATAAAAATCTTTCACCTTGTTTTAATTTAGTTTCAAAATCATGTTTTCCTATATTTTGAGATAATTTTACCCCTTTTACTACTACTTTTATATTTTTTTTCTGATTAGCTTTTACTTTTTTCTTTTGTTCATATAAGAATTGTCCTAAATCTAAAACTTTACAAACTGGAGGTTCTGCTTTAGGGGAAACCTCTACAAGATCTAAATTAGCTTCTTTAGCAAATGTAATAGCATAATTTAAATCTACTTCACCTTTAGCTTCTCCTTCTGGACCAATTAAAATAACTTTATCTGCTTTAATTTCTTCATTTTTTCTGTATTTCGGCATTGATTTTGATTTTTTTTTATAATTTTTGTTATAAATAAATTTTTTATTTAATTATTAATTTGTGGTGGAGATGACGGGAATTGCACCCGTGTGTAAAATTCTATTTATAAGAATGCAAATATTTTTTTAAAAAGAAATATCAAAACTTTTGTTTTTATTCTAAAACTAGAATAGTTTTCTTCGAAATATCGAAATATCGAAAGGTGTGATTTCTCCTAAATTTTAAATTTAGGCCATCACTGGTTGCATTCTGAAAGCGTTAGACGCTTGTTCGAATGCGTTTGCAATCTTGTTTTTTGCAACTAACTTTATAACTTCTTCATTATAAATTTTTTGAATTTTAGCGACTCTAAAATTCATCCCCAGTATCTGATATTATATATTATTTTTTGAAAAAATCAAGGGAATATGCTATTTTTTATTTATGAAAAAGAATTTTTTAAATAAAATTTATTGTGTAAATAGTAAAGCTAAATTAGATTATGAAATTATAGATAAATATGAAGCTGGGGTAAAACTTTTAGGAAGTGAAGTTAAATCTATAAGAAATGGTGGAATGACTATTAAATCAGCTTATGTTAAAATAATGACTGATTTTTCTATTGTTTTATTAAATTCTAGGATAAGGCCATATGAAATGGCTAAAAAAAACGAAAATTACGACCCTGAAAGAACTAGAAATTTACTTTTAAATAAAAATGAAATATTAAAAATACATCAAAAAGTAAAAACAAAAGGTTATTCAATAGTTCCAATTAAGGTTTATAATAAAAATAATTTTATAAAAATTGAAATAGCACTTGCTAGAGGGAAAAAAGCTTATGATAAGAAAGAAGACTTAAAGAAAAAAGATGAGATTAATAAAGCTAGAAGGGCAGTAAAATTTCAGCAATATTAATTTTTTCTTTAATTATATAAAAAACTATTAATTAATATCTGGAGTTTACATTTTTTGAAACATTTGTTATTATTAGCTTAAATAATTTGCATTATTTGTATTTTATGTTAGATAATAATTTTAACGATATAACTGAACAGCTTATGAAATCGGCTTCTGTATGTCCTCTTTGTAATAATAAAAATAAAAAGAGTTCTATGTCAGTTAAGCTTATTGATAGGCAAAAAGATAGAAATATTTTTTATGCTAAATGTAATTACTGTGGAGCTGCTGTAATATCTGTTTTAGATATGGCTTCTTCTGGTATAGGTAATGCTGTAGTTTTTTTAACAGATTTAAATCCATCTGAAATTTTAAATTTGAAAAATAAAAAACCTATAAGTATAGATGATATAAAAAATATGAAAATAAAAAATAATATTAATTAATAATTTTACAGAAATGATAAAAGAAAAAATTGAATTAAAGTCACAAAAAAGAGATTTAAAAAGATCAGAAAATAAATCTTTACGAAGAGAAAATAAAATTCCTGCTGTTATCTATAGTCACTCTTTAAAAAATAATATTTATATTTCTGTTGATAAGATAGAATTTTTAAAAATTGCTCAAATAGCTGAAAAAAGTTCTATTATAGATCTTGATATTGATGGAAAAATTCATAAAGTCCTTATAAATGATGCTTCTTGGAACTATAAAGGAGATTTAATACATATTGATTTTTATGAAGTTAAAAAAGGTGAAAAATTAACTACAGAAATTCCTATAGAAGCTATAGGAGAAGCTCCTGCATCTAAAAAAGGTTTATTATTAGATCAACATCTAGAAGCTATAAGAGTTAAATGTACTCCTGAGGATTTGGTTAAATCTTTTGAAGTTGATATTTCTTCTTTATCAGAAGATGGTGATTTAATTAGAATATCTGATCTTAATATCCCTGAAAAATTTGAATTATTACAAGACAAAGAAGAAGTTATATTTATTATTCAAACAATGAGAGAAGAAAAAATAGAAGAACCTGAAACTGAAGAAGGAGAAGAAGGTGAAATGGGTGAAGAAGAATCTTCTGAGTCTGATGAAAATAAAAATACTGAAAAGGAATAATTTTTGTCTATACAATGAAAAAAAGAAAAAAAGAAAAAAAGAAAATTATAAGCAAAGGATCTTCTTGGGTCCTTTGTTTATTGGTTTTTATAGTAATAGATTTCTTTGCTGTTTTTTTATTTTTTGTTTATAGATATATGCAAACTTATGATGAATCTGTATCTTCATATATGTATAAAAATGAGATTAATAATGAAGATAATTTAGAATTAATAGGAGATACTATATCTGAAAATGATAAAAAAAATATAAGTAAATTAAACGGTGTAGAATTAGAAGAGGGAATTGATAACGATTTAAGACCTTATGCAGTTATGGTTGAAAATAGTTCAGATGCTAGACCTCTTTCTGGTATAAATGAAGCTTCTATAGTTTATGAAGCTCTTGCTGAGGCTAAAATTACTAGATTTTTATTTATATTTGATGGATCTACTAATGTTCCAAAAATTGGACCAATAAGATCAGCAAGACCATATTTTGTTAAAATTGCAGAAGAATATTCACCATTGTATGTCCATTTTGGTGGAAGTAATCAAGCTTTATATGAAATTAGTAATAATTATTATGATATTATAAGTTTGAATGGAATGGTTTATGAAAATGATTATTTTTGGAGAAATATTTACCAAATAGCGCCTCATAATGCATATAGTTCTACTGATTTAATAAAAGATTATATTTCTGATTTTAATATTGAAAATGAAAATAATATTGAATCTTATAAATTTAATAATAATAAAAATTATTTATCAAAGTTTAAAAATAATTCTGTAGCTGAATCTGTTTTTATTAAATATGGAACCCCTAATTATAATGTTTTATGGAAATATAATGAAAAAACTAATAATTATGAAAGATTTTATTCTAAAAATAATCCTTATTATGATTTAGATTCTAAAGATAATATAATAGAAACTAAAAATATAGTAATTCAATTTGTAGAAACCTCTGTTATAGATTCAGTTGGTAGAAAAAAAATGGTGTTAGAATCTAATTTAGGAGGAGATGTTATTTTAATAAGAGATGGAAAATATATTGAAGGAAAATGGTTTAGAGAAGATAAAAAAACTAAGTTTTTTGTTGAAGATTCTGAATATAAGTTTACAAATGGAAAAATTTGGGTTAATATAGTACCTATAAATACAAATATAGAAATTAAATAAATAAATATGAAAAAAGATATACAACCAACATTCTATACTGATGCTACTGTTACATGCTCTTCTTGTGGTAAAGTTTTTAAAACTGGTGGAACGGTAAAAGAACTTACTACGGATGTATGTTCTAATTGTCATTCATTCTATACAGGAAAAGCTAATTTAATTGATACTTCAGGTAGGGTAGATAAGTTTAAGAAAAGATCTGCAGCAAAAATTGAAGATTATCAAAAAACAAAAGCACAAAAAAAAGAAAAAAGAAGAGATTCTAAAATAAAAAAAGCCAATGCTGTAGAAGATGAATCTTAAATATTTAAAAAAATAACTAGCTTCAAACTGGTTATTTTTTTTATTTTTTGATTTAATATAAATATGTCTTTGTTAAAAATTATTATATAATATGAAAACAATAGTTATATTAGGTAAAAATGGAATGTTAGGAAAAAGAATGTTTGATTTTTTTATAAAAAATGAAAATTATAAAATATTTTCTTTTAGTAAAAATGAATTGGACATAACTGATTTTTTAAAAGTTCAAAATACATTAAAAAAAATAAATCCTGATTTTCTTATTAATTGTACTGCTTATACAAAAGTAGATGAAGCAGAAAATAATAGGGAATTAGCTTTTTTAATAAATTCTAAATCTGTTCTGAATTTAGCTAAAATTTGCTCTGAATTGAATACTAAATTTGTTCATTTTTCTACAGATTATGTATTTTCAGGTAAAAATAAAGATGGATATTGTGAAAATAATGAAGATTTAAATCCTTTAAATATTTATGGAAAAAGTAAATTAAAAGGTGAAAAATATATTCAAGAAATTTCTGAAAAATCTAATTTAGAATATTATATTATCAGAACTTCTTGGTTGTTTGATAAAATCGGTAATAATTTTGTAAATACTATTTTAAAATTAGCAAAAAATAAGAAAGAATTAAATATTATAAATGATCAATTTGGGTCACCAACTTATACTCTTGATTTAATCAATTTTACAAATTATTTAATATTAAAAAATTATTCTTCTGGTATTTATCATTTTTCTAATTCTGGTTGCATTTCTTGGTATAATTTTGCAAAAAAAATATGTGAAATTAATAATATAAATATTAAAATAAATCCTGTATCTTCTAATTTTTTTAAAACTGAAGCAAAAAGACCTAAATATTCTTATTTAATTGATACAAAAACTGATTTTACTCACAGAGTTTGGAATGATGCTTTAATTGAAAATTTTATCTCTTAAAAAATCCGCCTAATATTATCTTAGACGGATTAATTTAAAAGAAATTTAGAATTTAAATCCTACAAATAATTTTGAATCATTAAAATCTAATTTTGTTTTTAATGGAGTATTAATATTAATTGTATTTAAAACTCCACAATTAAAATAACCGCTTTGGACTCCTATTTTATTTTGAATAGAAATATCTATTTTAGAATTAATAAATTCGTTATAATTTTCATTTTTTACATAAGAATTTATTTCTTCAAATTTTAATTTCTCTTTTATAAAAATACTAAAATTTTCATTATTTTTGAAAAATTGATCTTCTATTATAAAAATAACAGCTTTATTTTTATTCAAATATATAGAATTATTTTCATAAGAGTAATGATTATATGGAAGTAAAAATTCTATTCCCATTTTTTTGTATTGAGAATATTTTTTTTGTATTCCTATTATTTTTAAATATTCTTTAATATCTTTTTTAAAATAAAAAAGAATATCTTTATAAGATATACTTCCAGTAAATTGAAAATTTTTATCTAAAATAACTTCAGAATCATCTAAAAATATTGGATTAAAGTTTATTATAAATTCTGTTCCAAAATTTTCAGTAATAGGAATACTTTGATTTATTTCAATGTTTAAAACCCCCTTTTCTTTTTTTTCTTCCAGTAAATTAAAATTTTGATACTCCATATCAAGTCCAAAAGCAAATAATGATGCGTTCAGTAAAATAAATACTGGTAAAATTATCATTATTTTTTTCATTTTTCCTCCTAGTACTGTTTTCAGTACATTTGCAATAAATTTTTAAAGATACAGATATTATATCATATTATTTTTTTATTTACCAAATTCAAATGTATATTAAATTATGTATAATTTTATATAAAAATATTAATATATGAATAATGTAGTGGCCAGCCATGGCTGGTCATAAACATTGTGCACCCGATAAATAAATCAAAACAATAATTTTTAAATTAATACACATAAAAACAAACGTGCAATTTATATAATAATGTTAATAATAATCAACAATGGTAGGAACAGGACGATTTTATCGTCCTGTTCCTACATGAATTATGAAATAAAACGATATTATTAAAATTAAATGTATATTAAATTAAATAATTATAACCAATATTATACAAATTATTGAAAAACAAGCTAATTAGTTATATAATTGAGACAAATTTTTAAAATATTTATATATGTCTGTAAAAGTTAGATTTTGTCCTTCTCCAACTGGATTATTACATATTGGAACAATTAGAACCTGTTTATACAATTTTTTATTTGCAAAACAAAACAATGGGAAAATAGTTTTTAGAATGGAAGATACCGACAAAAATAGATCTACTAAAAAATATGCTGAAAATATAATTTCTGGTTTAAAAAATTTAGGAATTTATTCAGATGAAGGTATTGGAACCGATAAAGACGAAAATTTATATTATCAAAGTAATAGGGGAGAAATTTATAAAAAATATTTATTAGATTTATTATATTCAGGAAATGCATATTTTTGTTTCTGTACAAAAGAAGAATTAGATGCAAAAAAAGAAAATAATAAAAATAATGGAATTGCCTATAAATATGATGGCAAATGTAGGCCTTCTGATAATCAAGATAGCTCTGAAATTAAAAAATATATTGAAGAATCCGAAAAAAGAATAAAAAATGGAGAAAATGCTACTATTAGATTAAAAATAAATAAAAATGAAAGAATAAAATTTAATGATTTAGTAAGAGGTGATATTTCTTTTAATACTGATGATTTTGATGATTTTATTATAGCTAAATCTATAAATGAACCTTTATATAATTTTACTGTTGTTATTGATGATTATGAAATGAAAATATCTCATATTATACGAGGTGAAGATCATATAACAAATACTCCTAAACAAATTTTAATTTATAAAGCTTTTAATTTTTCTCTTCCTGAATTTGCTCATCTACCTTTAATTTTAAATGAAGATAAAACTAAATTATCTAAAAGAAAAAATAAAGTTTCAGTTGATGATTATTTATCTGAAGGTTATTTAAAAGAAGCTATTTTAAATTTTTTGTTTTTATTAGGTTTTAATACTCCAGATGAGAAAGAAATATTTTCTCTTTCTGAAATGATAGAAGTTTTTAATTTGTCTAAAGTTCATAAAGGTGGTGCTGTTTTTGATATGAAAAAATTAAATTGGATTAATAGTAAATATATAAGAGATATGGAATTTTCTAAATTTTTGGAATATTTTAAAGAAGAAATAACTTTTAATAATATAGATAAAGATTTCTTAAAAAGAATTGCTATTTTAGAAAAAGAAAGAATTAATAAATTTTCTGATATAAAAGATGATTTATTTTTATTTGAAATATTTGATTATAATATAGAAGATATAATAAATGAAAAAATGGGTGTTGATTTAAATATTATAAAAACATCTTTAGAAAATTCTTTAAAACTTATTAATAATTTTGATATAGATTATAATTTAGACAAAAATATTATTGAAAATAATTTAAAAGAAGGTTTTATAAAATTAATAAATGATTTAGATTTAAAAAATGGTCAAGTTTTATGGCCTTTAAGATATGTTTTATCTGGTGTTGATAAAAGTCCTGGCGTTTTTGAACTTATTTGGGTTTTAGGGAAAGAAGAATCTATAAAAAGAATAAATTTTGCTTTAAATTTGCTTCAAAAATAATTATTTTTGTTTAAATTTATACTTATATTTAAGACGCATATTATATGACGTGCGTTTTTATATTTTGTATATATTGTTCATAGTTTAATGTGTGTTTGATATATAATAATGTTTTATTTTATAATTCATGTGGGAACGCGCCGTGGCGCGTTTCATTTTTGTCCATTAATGTTCTTCCATAAATTTGCACGTAATTTAATGTGCATTTTTATATAAATAAAATATTATTATTTATTTTTTGTAAGAACAGGACGAAAATAGGCCAGAGATCTCTGGCCACTACAATATTTATACTTTATTTTTTTTCAAAACATTGATTTTTATTGTTATTTATGAGATAATATTCATTAAACAATTTTTTTGGAGGAAAATATGAATAGTTTTTCAAGAGAAGATTTTATTCTCATAATCTCAAAAACAGGTTCAATTAAGAACAAAGATTTTACTGGAATAGATCTATCAGGTCTTGCTATATCAAATTTAAAATTTGATAATTGCATCTTTGATGGTGATAGTTTTGAAAATACTGAATTAGTTTCTATTTATTTTAGAAACTGTTCTTTTAAGGAATGTAAATTTATTTCTTCTACTTTAGAAGATGTTTATTTTTTTTCTCACTGTAAATTAGATAATGCTATTATAAAAAATTCTTTTTTTGAACATTTGGTATCCCATTTAAGTATTGCATCTGAAATTAAAATTAGTGATTCTGAATTTAGAAATTCAACATTTATACATGCTTCTCATCAAGGATCTTTTTTAAAAAATGTAAAATTTAATAAATGTTTTTTTCAAATGGCTTTTCTTTGTTCTTCTTATTTTGATAATATTAAAATATCTAATTCAATTATTGAAAATATGGATCTTAGTGGATCTAATATTAAAAATAATTTCTCAATTGAATCTTGTTTATATACAGGATTTGATGTGAAAGTTTTCAGGAATATGGGAATAAAAATTAAGAAAATTTATAGGGAATAAATTTTTTTGATTTAATATTTAATGCACATGAATAATACATGTGCATTTTTTATTTTGATAAAATGTTTTTTAAAAAAATAAAATATAAAATGTTTTGTTTTCCGAATGCACAATATTCATAGGAACGCGCCATGGCGCGTTCCTACAATATTATGGAACAGGACGACAATAGGCCAGAGATCTCTGGCCACTACCTTTATTTTTTATTATATTTTACGTATAATGGTTATATTAATAATGATTGAAATGGATTTTTTAAAAAAATATAAAAAAATATATATTTCGGGGATAGCAGGATCTGGAACTTCAGCCCTTGCTGGTTTTTTATTTGAAAATGGAATTAAAGTTGTAGGAAGTGATACTGGTAATTTAGATATGTTACCAGATCTTGAAATAAAAGTTTATAATATTCAAGAAGAATCTAATATAGATGATAGTATAGATTTATTAATATATTCTAGTGCTGTATTAGAGAATAATCCAGAAAGAATAAGAGCTAAAAATTTTGGAATTCCTGAAATGACTTATTTTCAAGCGGTAGGAGAAATATCTGAAAATTTTTATACTATAGCTATCTCTGGAACAAATGGTAAAACTACAACAACAAGTATATCTTCTATATTATTATCTAATACAACACTTGATCCTAATGTTATAGTTGGTGCTAAAGTTTTGGAGCTTGATAATAAAAATTATAAAAAAGGAACCTCAAATATCTTAATTGTTGAGGCTTGTGAATATATGGAACATTTTTTATATTTAAATCCTAATGTTTTAACTATAACAAACATAGAAGCAGAACATTTGGATTATTATAAAAACTTAGAAAATGTAATTTTAGCCTTTGAAAAAATGATAAATAAACTTCCTGATGGGGGAGTTGTTGTTTATAATAAAGATGATGAAAATATTAGAAAATTAATAAAAAAAATTTCTCAAAAAAGACATGATTTAACTTTTATTTCATTTGGTATAAATGAAGATTCTGATTTTATAGCTCAGTTTAGTGATACAAAAGATGGTGTTCAAATTTTTGAAATTTATTATAATAGAGAATTTTTAGCTGAATTTAGATTAAGTATTCCAGGAAAATTTAATATATATAATACTTTAACCTCTATTGCTACCTGTTTTACAATATCTAAAATGCATAAATTAAGGCATAATATATTAGATTGGCAATACAAAATACTTAATTTTAGAGGATCTCATAGAAGATTTGAAATTATAAAAAAAGATATAAAAAAAGATATTATATATGTTTTAGATTATGCACATCATCCTACAAGTATAAATCAAGTAATAATAGGGGCTAAAAGAATGTATGATTCAAGAAGAATTTTTGTTATATTCCAACCTCATACCTTTAATCGAACAAAAAATTTGTTCTCTGATTTTATTAAATGTTTTGATTATGCTGATTTTTGTTTTATATCAGATATTTATGAACCTTCTGGTAGAGATTTAAAAACTAAAAATATAGTAAGTTCTAAAGAATTAGTAAAATCTATAAAAAAAAGAAATCCTAAATTAAAAATAAAATATTCAGGAAATCTTATTAAAACTGCTAAAAAAATGAAAAAAAATCTAAAAAATAAAGATCTTGTATTGATATTAGGAGCAGGAGATATTTTTACATTAGATATTGATTAAAATTTTTTATTTTTTAAAATCCTATCTATCTCTAAAATTTCATCTCTTAAACTACTAGCATTTTCAAAATTCATATTTTTAGCTTCTTTTAGCATTGTTTTTTCTAAATTCTCTTTAATATAATTAAGATCCTTTTTACTTAATTTTTTATATATTTTATAATCTTTTTCTTCTTTTTTAGCTCTTCCAGGAATTTCAGCTTCTTCTATATTTTTTTTAATCGACGTTGGAGTAATATTATTTTCTTTATTATATTTTTCTTGAATTTTTCTTCTCCTTTTCGTTTCTTTTATAGCATAATCTAAAGAATCTGTTATTTTATCGGCATACATAATTATCCTACCTCCACTATGTCTTGCAGCTCTTCCTATTATTTGAATAAGTGAAGTTTTAGATCGTAAAAAACCTTCTTTATCTGCATCTAATATTCCTATTAAAGAAACTTCTGGTAAATCTAAACCTTCCCTTAATAAATTAACTCCAACTAAAACATCATATTTTCCTTTTCTTAAATCTCTTAATATATCAACTCTATCCATTGTTTTTACGTCTGAATGTATATAATTAACTTTTATATTAAGATCTATTAAATAATCTGTTAAATCTTCAGCCTGTTTTTTTGTTAATGTTATTACTAATGTTCTTTGATTTTTTTTGATGTTTTTTTGTATTTCTAAAACTAAATTTTTTATTTGATTTTCCGTTTTTCTAACTTCAATAATAGGGTCTAATAATCCTGTTGGTCTTATAATTTGCTCAACTATATTATCTCCACTTTTTATAATTTCTTCGTTTGTTGGTGTGGCAGACATATATACCATTTGATTCATTTTATCTTCAAATTCCTCATATCTAAGAGGCCTATTATCATATGCTGAAGGTAATCTAAATCCATATTCTATTAAATTTCTCTTTCTTGCTCTATCACCATTATACATTCCTCTAATTTGGGGTAATGTTACATGCGATTCATCTACAATAGTTAAATAATCATCACCAAAATAATCAATTAAAGTATATGGTGTTTCTCCTTCACTTCTTCCATCTAAATATCTAGAATAGTTTTCTATTCCATTACAATATCCAATTTCTTTTATCATTTCTATATCATAAGCAACTCTTTCTCTTATCCTCTGAGCTTCTATTAATTTACCATTTTTTTTAAAATATTCTTCTTGTATTTCTAATTCTTTTTCTATTTCTTTTACAATTGAATTAATTTCTTCATTTTTCGTTAAATAATGACTTGCAGGAGGTATAGAAATTTCATCTAATACTTTTACTGTATTTCTATTTAATAAGTCAATTTGGGATATTTTTTCTATGTCTTTACCGAAAAATTCTATTCTATATACTAAATTTTTCATATTTGCAGGATGTATTTCTATTATATCTCCTAAAATTCTAAATTTTCCTCTTGATAATTCTACATCATTTCTTTCATACTGTATTTCAGTTAAATGTGAGGCTATTTCAGATATTTTTATTTTATCTTTTTTAGATATTTTTAAAAATCTGTTTTTTATATCTTCTGGTTTTCCTAAACCATAAATACAAGAAACAGATGCAACTATAATTACATCTTTTCTCGAAAGTAGGGAAGTCGTAGCTTCAAATCTTAATCTATCAATTTCTTCATTAACACTAGTTTCTTTATTTATAAAAGTATCTGATGTAGGAATATAACTTTCTGGCTGATAATAATCATAATAAGATACAAAATAATGAACAGCATTATTTGGAAAAAAGCTTTTAAATTCAGATGCAAGTTGAGCAGCTAATGTTTTATTATGAGAAATTACTAATGTTGGTTTTTGTATTTTTTCAATTATAGAAGAAGCGGTAAAAGTTTTACCGCTTCCTGTAACCCCTAATAAAGTAGAGTATTTATCTCCTTCTTGTATTCTTGATACTATAAAATCCCTTGCTTTTTCTTGATCTCTATTAGGTTTAAATTGTGATACTAATTTAAAATCCATTACATAAGTAATATAACTGGAAGAACCATAGGATTTCTATGGGTTCTTTTATATATAAATTTTGTTATATCTTCTCTTACTTTATCTTTTATATAAGATTGGTTTGCTGGAGTCAAAGGATCAGAATCTTTTAGCGTTTCTTTTACTTTTGTTCTAATATCCTCAACTAATTTTTTATTTGCATTCATATATATAAAACCTCTCGAAATAATATCTGGATTTCCTACAAGATCTCCTGTTGACATTTTTATAGTAGATATTATAACTATCATTCCATGCTCAGACATTTGTTTTCTATCTCTTAGAACTATACCAGAAACATCCCCAATACCTAAACCATCAACTAAAATATTATTTAAATATAATTTACTTTCTGCTATTTTAGCTTCTTCTCTTT
The DNA here is from genome assembly GCA_021734125.1 of Patescibacteria group bacterium. Taxonomy (GTDB): domain Bacteria; phylum Patescibacteriota; class Patescibacteriia; order JAGPKW01; family JAGPKW01; genus JAIPGT01. The sequence goes on along the minus strand of JAIPJN010000003.1, from coordinate 4,122 downwards.
TATTAAACTCTAAAAGTTGTCCATTAAACGGTGTAAATATATTTTCTTTTAAAATACCTGTTTCTTCTGCAACTTCAGCATTTAATTTAAGATGGGTGTGAGTTCCATAAATTGGAACATAAAATTTAGGATTTATTAATTTAATTAAGAGTTTAATATCTTCTTGTTTTGCATGTCCTCCAGCATGTATATCCATCATAGTATAATTAATTACATTTGCATGATGTTTATATAAAGAATCTCTTAACTTTTGAACTGATCTTTCATTACCAGGAATAACTGATGAACTAAAAACTACTGTATCTCCTTTTTGAATTCTAATTTGTCTATGTTCATTATTAGCAATTCTCATAAGCACAGCCCTGTCTTCACCTTGTGCTCCTGTACACGCTACTACAATCTTATTATCAGGATATCTTCCCATATCTTTATATTCTATGATTGTTCCTCTTTTATATTTTAAATATCCAAGTTCATGGGCTATTGCTACATTATTTTTCATACTTCTACCATCTATAACTACCTTCTTTCCTAATTCTTCAGAAACCTTAATAATTTGTTGTATACGAGATAATAGGGAAGCGAATGTTCCAATAATTATTCTTCCTTCTGCTTTAGTAAAAAGCTCTCTAATACTTTTTTCAACCTTAAGTTCTGAAATTTGATGCCCAGGTTGATCTGCATTTGTACTATCTGCATATAATGCTAATACTTTTTGATTATGTAAGGCTGCTATTTTATGTATTTCAGTCTCATTAAAATCAACTGGAGTCATATCAAATTTATAATCTCCTGTGTGTATTATTTTTCCTACTGGGCTATCTATTATAACCATAGAACTATCAGGAATATTATGAGAAGCTCTTATAAAACTTAATTTAAAAACTCCTAATTTTAAAGTATCATCAATATCAATTTCAATGAAATTAGGTTTTGATTTAACTCTAAATTCTTCTTGTCTTTTTTTAATCATTCCTATAGTAAGTTTTAATCCATATATTTTTGGATTTCCAAGTTTATCTATAAGATGAGGTATTGCTCCTATATGATCATAATGTCCATGAGTTATATAAATTCCTTTAATATTTTTTTCTAAACCTCTAAGAGGAGTTATATCTGGAATTATATAATCAACACCAAGCATTTCTTCATCTGGGAATTCTAATCCCATGTCTATAAAAATAATATCATCATTATATTTATATCCAATCATATTTATACCAACTTCTTCTTGTCCACCAAGTGAAAAAGAAACTAGGGTATCTTTTGGTGTATTTCTTAGATCGTATATTTTTCTTTTGTAAGAAGATTTTCCTTTTGTGGGTCTTCTTAATGTTTTTTTATTTTCAGAAATATTTTTTTGATTTCTGTTTTGAGAACTATTTGTGTCCATTATTCTTATTTAATTTATTAACTAATTAATTATTTATATTTAATTTAGATATTATAAATAATACCTATTTAATTTTTTATTTATTTTTATTTAAGAGTTTTAAAATCTTTTTTTAGTTTTAACATACCATTCTTCAATATTATTAAATCTATCATTTGGATATGTAATATTTTGATTTAAATTTATTCCATAAACTTCATCTGAAGTAACGTATATATAGCTATTATTATATAAAAATATTGCAGGTATATCGTTTTTAAATATTTCTTTTATTGTATTATATTCTTCTAAAACTTCTTCTTCTGTTGTTGCTTTTCTTGCTTTTTCTATTGCTTCATCTACAGAACTACTCCCATAAACAGATAAATTTAAACCTGGATTTTTACTTTGTGATGAATGCCAAAAAGCATATGGATCAGAATTTGCACCTACAACTTCGCCATATAATAATAAATCATAATTACGTGGTTTTATTGCTTCTTCTTTTATAAAATTATTATCTATTAATTGTATATTTAATTTTATTCCTAAATTTTCCCATTGTTTTTTAATAATATTAGCAACTTTTTCATTATCTTTATTATTTACTGTTGTTAATATGAATTCTAATTTTTTACCATCTTTTTCCATAATTCCATCTTTTACACTTCTTTCCCATCCATTTTCTTCTATAATTGATACGGCTTTACTAGGATTAAATTCGCATAAACTATATTCAGGATCATAACCTAGCATATTTTCAGGAAATAAACTATCTGCTTTTTTTGCATCATTTTCAAAAACTGTTTCTATAATTTCATATTTATCTGTACCAAGACACATACTTTCTCTGATATAATCTTCTTTTAATAATGAATTAGTTTCAGAATTTATAAAAATTGCGTCGTATTTAGGGAGATAAAGATTATAAAAATTTGTATTTTTTTTATTTAAAAGCTCTTTTTCAGAATGCTCTATATAACTTATACTAGTGACTTTTTTTTCTTTAAATTTTTCAATTAAATCTGTTTTATCATTAAAGAATCTAAAAGTAAAATTTTCTATATATGGTTTTTTTCTAAAATATAAATCATTGACTTGTAGAGTGTATGATTTTATAAAACCATCTTTGCTTTTAGTTAGTGATTTATATTTATAAGGCCCTGTTCCTACTGGTTTTAAATTATATTTAGATAAAGCAAAATTATATGAATTAATGTTAGACCAAATATGTTTAGGAATTATTCCAAATGTTAGCGTTGAAATTAGGGGATTATAAGCTTTTTCTAAATTTATATCAAAAGTAAAAATTCCTGTTTTTTCTATTTCTATATCTTTTAAAGATAAATATAATGGACTTCTATATTTGATATCTTGAATTGTTTTTATTGTATAAACTACATCTTCTGATGTTAAAGGCTTATTATCATGCCAAAATATGTTGTTTTTTAATGTAAAGGAATATTTTGTACCATCATTATTAATTTCATATGATTCTACTAAATCTGGTACTATTTCTCTATTTTTTGTTTTAAATAAAGAATTATATATTAATTTATTTATATCTACATCAACACTATTAGTATCAGCTAAAACTGGATTTAGATATTGCATTTGTCCTATAACTCCTTCAATATATGAACCACCATAATCTGGTATATTTTCAATCTTTGAATATGAAACATAAAGAAAATAACCAAAACTTAATAAAAAAACTAAAAATGATATTTTTAATATACTTTTTTCTGTTTTGTTTAAATATTTTTTTAAATATTTAAGTTGTTTAAAACTAGGTAAACCTTTTTTCTTTTTAGAAATAATTCTAAGATTAAATCTCTTATGATTGTTCATAAAAAAAATTATAATAGTATGAGATCTATTAATATACTACCTGCAAACATAAAAGCTAATATTATTGTAAAAATAAATAAAAATCTTTCCGCACCTCTTCTGGTAGCATAAAAACTTCCATCTCCTCCAAATAAATTTGATAAACTTGAATGTTTACCCTGTAATAATACTGCTATTATTAATAATATGGAAGATGTGATTTGTAAAATTTTAATAAAACTGTTCCAATTCATATTGTTATTATACCATCTATTTTTTAAATAAACTAATTTGGTGTTTATTGAATGGTCGGTAGGCCCTGCGGGACTCGAACCCGCGACCATCAGCTTAAAAGGCTGTTGCTCTACCAACTGAGCTAAGGACCTATTTATATTATTATTTAATTAAAAAAAATATATTTTTCTTTTTTTATAATAAATATAAGATGTATGATATAACTTTTTTATATAAATGTCAAATGTGGATAGTAGGAACAGGACGACTTTGTCGTCCTGTTCCTACAAATTTATATATTAATATTATTAAATAAATTACACATTTGTTCCAAATAATTTAATGTACGTTTTGATTTAAAATTAATATTTTTTATATTTAAAAAGGAACGCGCCACGGCGCGTTCCCACATATTTTATATAATAATATTTTAAAATAATGAAGGGCGCACAATGTGCGCCCCTACAAATTTATATATTATATTCCATATTAACCAACTACTGCTACCATTTGGTTCATAACGAAACTTGTAATAGCATATGCTGCAGCTATTATTACTATTCCTATTGCTCCTGATACCATAAGTTTTCTAGCACTAGTAATTTTAGTTTCATTACCTCCTGATGACATCCATTTAACTCCACCTATTACTACTATAATAAGAGCTGCTGTTCCTGAAATACCTA
>JAIPJN010000026.1 GCA_021734125.1 Patescibacteria group bacterium | reverse complement strand
CTTAAATACTTATTAGGCTTAAATATATTAAATAAATAATATATTTAAAAATTAAGTACATTTGTATTGTAACTTATTAAAATAAAAATGCAATAGCTAAAATATTGATATTTATACACAAATTATCCACAATTTATAAAATTGGGTGGAATAGGACGACTATGTCATCCTGTTCCTACGATAACCTTGTTTTTTATCGTATTTTCTATTATAATGTTCCTATATTTGGCCTTATCGTCTAGTGGCTAGGACGCCGCCCTCTCACGGCGGAAACAGGGGTTCAATTCCCCTTGAGGCTACCAATTATATGTTTGAATTACTTGCTCCTTCTGGGAGTTTAAAAAAAATGAAATTTGCTTTTGAATATGGTGCGGATGCTGTTTATATGGGACTTCCTGATTTTAGTTTAAGAGCAAGATTAAATGATTATAATATTGAATCTGTTTATGAATCTATAAATTATGCTCATAAAATAGGAAAAAAGGTTTATGTAACTTTTAATATTTTTGCTCATAATAGTCATATAGAAAATTTAGAAAATTCAGAGGAAATAAAAAAATTTTTATCTTCAGATTCAAAGCCAGATGCTGTTATTTGTTCTGATCCTGGAATTATACTTTGGATGAGTGAGAATTTTCCTGATATAGATATTCATTTATCTACGCAAATGAATACTTTAAATTATAAAGCTGTTGAATTTTGGAAAAAAATTGGAATAAAGAGAATAATTTTAGGAAGAGAATGTACTTTAGAAGATATTATTACTATTAAAAAAGAAATTCCAAACATTGAAATTGAATATTTTGTTCATGGTTCTATGTGTATGGCTTATTCTGGAAGGTGTTTTTTATCTAAATTTTTTCTAAATAAAAGCGCTAATTTGGGTGAATGTACGCATCCTTGTAGATTCCCTTGGAAAAAAGTTGCTGAAGTAGAAAATGAAAATATTCCTAGACAAATATTACTTGAAGAAGATGAAAAAGGTAGTTATTTTTTTAGTTCGTATGATATGTGTATGATTGAATATATGAAGGAACTTGTTTTGGCTGGTGTTGATAGTTTTAAAATAGAAGGAAGAACAAAAAGTGTTTTTTATGTTTCCTCTGTTGTTAAGGTTTATAGAGATGTTTTGGATAATATAAACTCTCCAACTTTATCTGAAATTGTTGAATATAATAAAAATGAATTAGAAAAATTAGTAAGTAGAGGTTATATAACTGGTTTTTTACACGATGAAGCAAAAATTAATCCTTCAAATGTAAATAATATTAGAGAAGAAAGTGGGTATAGGTTTGCTGGAGAAGTTGTTTCAAAAAACGAAGAAAGTATTTTTGATGAAAATAATAATTATGTTTTAGTTCATAATAAAATTATTTCTGGATCTAGTATTGAAGTTGTTTTAAAAAAGGGAAGAAATTTAAATTTGAAAGTTGAAAAAATAATTGATCCTGATTCCGGAGAGGAATTATCAGAAATATCTTCAGGTTTTGAAAAGGTTGTTATTTTAATTTTTGATCGTGATATTAAATTAGAAGAGATGACTCTTTTAGTGGGGAAAAATTGATTTTTTTGTATTAATATTATTTGAATTGGTAATTCATGTAGGAACGCGCCGTGGCGCGTTCCCACAATTTTTATATTATAAATATTATTTAATAAAATTGCGCGTTTGTTTTGCATGCGTTTTTTTATAATTTAACGTGCATTTTTTTTATAAATATAAACAATTTTTATATATTAATAATATTATCCAATAAATTTGCACGTGTGTTTTGCGTGCATTTTTTTATAATTTAATTTGTAAATTTTTTATAAATTATGTTTTATTTATAATTCATATGGGAACGCGCCATGGCGCGTTCCTACATTTATTTATATTATGTTATAATATACACAGAGAATTGTATGAATTTCTATTTAAGAATTTATGATAAAAAATAAAAAAAATAGAAAAAAAATAAAGAGAATTCTTTATTCTTTTTGCTTTTCTTTTTATTCTTTTTTTAAAAAAATATTTACTAAAATTAAATCTTTTTTTGTTGGAATAAAAATTAAAATTAAAATCCATAATTTTCCTTTAGCTAAATTTTTTAGAATAATACTTCTTTTTTTAATTGCCTTTTTAATGCTTTTTTTGTCTAATATTCTTGATAAAAAAGAAGAAAAACCTTCTTATTTAACTAAAGAAATAGAACATTTATCAAAATATGAGAATAATTTAGTTTTAAATAGTGATGAAATTTTTTTTAATAAAATAAAAGAAATTTCAGAGATAAATATTGATGAATATAATAGCATAAAACACGCTATTTTTAATATTGTAGATTATTCTTGCGATCTAAATTGTAATATTCTTGATTTATATGATTTAAATTTAAATGATTTTAGGGATAGTATAAATTTAGCTTTAAAAAATGATGTAAAAAAATTAGACATTAATGTTTTATTAAAAAATGATTTAATAAAGCTTTATATAGATAAAAATGGAAATAAATTTGTTGTAAATCCTAATATTCATAAATTTAAATTAAATTCTTCTGATAATGAAGTTTTACTTTCTGATGTTTTAGAAACAGAAAAAGTTTATAAATCTATTGGTTCTGGTTTTGAAATGGAGATATATCAAGATTATTCAAATGGGAAAAAGGTTATATTAAATAATGAAGATTATGTTTTTTATAAGCCTAAATTTGCAAATTATTCTTTAGGAGAAACTTCTTCTAATAAAATAATTTATAAAGATGTTTATGAAAATGTTGATATTTTAGAAAGTATTGATAATACAGGAATTAAAGAAGATATTATATTAAAAAATAGATTTGCCGCTTCGGATGATGGAGAATTTATAATAAATTATAAAGTTGAAACTTCTGATTTAATTTTAAGAGTTGTAGATGGTGGATTAAAATTTTATAGATCTTTATCTAAAACAGAAAAAGAAGAGAGTATTTTAGGCGTTAATGTTAGAGATTATTCTAATAAACAGGTTGTTATGTATGTTCCTGCTCCTTATATGATTGATGCAAATGGGGAAAAGAGTGAAAATGTAAAATTTGAAAGAGTTATAGAAAAAGATGCTATTTCTGAAGGAGTTTATCATATAAGGCTCGTTGCTGATGTTTTAGATTTAGAATTTCCAATTTTAATAGATCCTTCTACTTATGTTAATTTTTTAGATACTGGAGTTTCTAATTATGGAATAAAAATGGATGGTTATTGGGATAATTCTACTTCTACTATAAAAAGTTATAATAATTTAGTTGATGAAGATTCAGAAGTTTGGGATTTTTCTGATAAGTCTGATTATGTTTATGGTGATAATATAAGGTTTGATAATGATTTTGTTAAATTGATTAATTATCAAGGTCAAGTTTATCCAACTACTTTAAATTCTGATAATACTTATACTGTAGTTATACAGCCTGATGAAACTCTTGTTTCTGATGCTTATATTTTAACAGAAGATGAAACATCTTCTAATTATAATAATAATTCTTTGATGGTTGGAAATTTTGATGGTAGTAATTATAAATCGCTTATAAAATTTGATGATCTTGTGAAATTTAAAAATATAAAAAGCGCTAAATTAACCCTTTATCATAATTCTTCTTTTGTAGATTCAGAAGAAGCTGATTTAAATATACATAAACTTTTAAAATCTTTTGACGAAACATCTGTTACTTCTGCATTAAGAGATGGAGTTAATTCATGGAATCAAATAGGAGCTTCTTCTTATTATGATTATTCTTCTTATACTTATGATACTTATTATTACGATCATGGAGAATATTATAATGGGGAAGTTAATTTTGATGTGACGGATATATTAAATGATTATTCTTTAAATGATGAAGAAAATTATGGTTTTTTAATTTCTTGTGATGCTAATACTACTAGTTCTAGAAAAGTTTTTTATTCTTCTAATGCTGCTTCTAATTTAAGACCTAAGCTTGAGATTACTTTTTCTTATCCTAAAATAAATTCTGATTTTACTTCAAATGATAAGGTTTCTGTTTCTTGGGATCCTGCTTATTTAAAAAATGATAATTTAGATGATGATACTTTTTCTTCTTATGATCTTTGGGCAACTGATTTAGAAAATGGTTTTGGTGATTCTTATTATATTAATTCTGGTATTAATTTATCATCTTATAATGAGGTTGGTGTATATATTGATGATTCTTCTAATTTAGAAAATCTTTGGATTGGTTATTTAAAAATTGTTGGTGAAAAAAATGGAACTCCATATGAAAATTTATTAGATTTAGATTTTGAAGTTTCTTCTTCTGATCCTAATTTTCCAAAAGAAAATTTAAGAAATGATGATATTTCTTCATATTTTTCTTTTGATTCAAATTCTGGATATATAAAAATTACAAGTGCTTCTGATATTACAGTTAAAAGGATAGAGCTTTATGGTAATAATTTTACAGATTCTGCTTCATTTTCTGCTGTTGCTAGAAATACTACAGACCCACCTGATACTTGGTCTTATGAAGTTGAGCTTGATATCCTCTCACAAGAGGGAATACCAACTTCTGCATCATCTGCTTATAAAATTGCTAGTATTTCTGATATAACCGAAACCTCTTTTTTATGGGATGAAGATAATGAATTTTTAACTCCTGTTCCTGATAAAGAATATTATTTGAAACTTGGAGTTGTTTTTAATGATTCTAGTGTTTTGTGGTCTCCTGAATATAATTTAAAAATACAAGATGAAACTTTTTGGCAAGATACTATTATTTCTGAGGATTATTATTATAATTCTTATGATAGTTTTAAGCCAACTTCTTTAAATAATTATTCAGAAATAGGAATTGAAGTAAAAGATTCTGATTTAGAAAAAGATGTTACTATAGATTATATGGAATTTTTAGGATCCTCTTCTAATTCTTCAAATTCTAATTTGTTACTTGATAATATAGAAGTATCTTCTTTCGATTCTAGCTATCCTAAAGAAAATTTATTATTAACTGATCCTTCTTCATATTTTTCTTTTGATAATAATATGGGTTATATAACAACTTCTGGATCTAATTTATCCTTATCCGAACTTAAGATAGATGGACATAATTTTTCTTATGATGCTGAAGTTAATTTAGTTGCTAGATATTCTAGAGATGGTAATTTTTATGGTAGTTATGAAAATTTTGAAAAAGACTCTGATTGTATTGGATGGGCTGGAAATCAAATTTCTACATCTTCCGCCTCTTCTTATTATTTAGGTGGTTATAATTTAGCAGAAGGAGTTTTACTTCCAGAGTCTCCTGCAGGATCTAAAGCTTATGTTAGGCAATATACTTTTGATGAAGCTATAACTTCTTTTAGGGTAACTCAGATTATAAGAAGGGATGATTTTTTTGAGGTTTCTGATCAAGCTCCTTGGGGTTGGTATATAGATAATAGATACAATGGATCACAAAATTTAGTTATAAGACCAACTTATGATTTTATAGAAGATACATTTTCTACAGCTTCAGCTGTTTCTGGTTATAGTATTTCTGATACTATATCTTATGAAATTTCAGAGATTGATGAATATACTAGGCTTGTTTCATATGTTGTTAATATTCCAGAAGCTCAAGCTACGAATAATATTTATCTTTATATGTATCCTCATAATCAAGTTCAATCAACTTATACAGAGCATCCTTTTCAGTTTGGATTAGTTCAGATTACTAAAGGAGATGAGTTTTATTCTTTTTCGGGTAGCCCTATTGCTGAAGATGGTATAAAATCTGCAAATTCTTATGAAGAAGATTTATATTTAAATGAAGATAATAGTTTTACTTTTAGTGCTTATAAAGATATGAGTGATTATGATGGAGTTTTTAGAGGATTGTTTGCTATATATGATTCAGAAGATCCATTAATTAATTTACTCGAGCTTTATCAAAGAGATTCAACTTCTGAAATGAGTCTTATATTGTATAACAATACTGGTAGTACTGAATTTATTGATACTTTTTCTGTTGATTCTGGAAATGTTATTTATGATTTAGATATAAATGATGAGGGAACTTTTTATAATATAGAATTATATGCAAATTCAGTATTAAAAGTCTCTGAATCTGTTTCTAAATCTGTTTTTGATTTTTATGATCTTGATAAAATCCTTATAGGTAAGGGAAAAAGAAGTAATATTTCTTACTGGAATTCATATATTTATTATTATGAATATTTAGATGATAGAGTTAATTTTGATATTCCTGACTATGGCTATATTCCAACTCATGATGCAAATTATTATTCTACTTATATTCCTATTACATTTACAACTGAATTAGAAAAAATAACTACTTCTTATGATGAAAGTTTAGCTGATAATAATCTTAGTTTTCTTTCTATTCCTGTAAAAGATAAATTTTATAATGATTCTTTTTATGATTCAATGATTGGATATTGGAAATTAAATAGTTCTGGTTCTTATATTGCTGATTCTTCTGGTAATAATTTATATGGAGCTTCTGTTGGAACTTTATCTTCTGCTTCTGGTATTTATTCAGATTCTGTAGTTTTAGATGGATCTTCTTATATAGAAATTCCTGATTTTACTTTTGAATCTAAATTTGATGAACTTTCTATGTTTTGTCCTGCTGGAGAATACAATTCTGGAAATATGTGTATGAAATGTGTAGATGAGTCTTGGTCTTCTTATGGCGCTGATTATTGTACTATACCTGAGCTTGTTAGTGATGATACAGTTCATTTAGTTAGAGGAAATATTTTAGTTTTAATGGATGATGGTCCTGATTCTGTAAATAATGCTATATTTAATGCAAATGATGGGGATTTTATATATATAGGTTCAGGAAGTTATAATATGGACGAAGATCTTAATTTAGATAAAAATGTATATTTAAGAATGACTGGAGATGTTTATTTTGAATAAAAAATTTAATATTTTATTGTTTCTAATATTGATTTTATTAATGATGCCTATTTTTGCTTTTACTGAAACTGTTCCTTTGGATTTTTCTATTACTTTTTGGGTAAATGATAATTCTAATAACTATACATCAAAGGCTTTAATTACAAAAAATGAAGAAATTAGAATTGTTACTAATTCTGAATCTAAGGCGGTTTGTTCTATTTATAATGGTGAGAATTGGAATGCTTCTGTTATTTCTTCTTCAGCTTTAATTTCTGATAATTGGAATAACATTTCATGCATTTATGATAAAGGATTTTTGAAACTATTTATAAATGGCATTTTAGATAATAGTATTTTTTATGGATCTCCTGTTAATATAACTGAAAATAATTTTTATATAGGTCATGATGAATCTTCAACTTATTCTAATTTTGTTGGAAGTATAGATGAAGTTAAAATTTTTAATAAGGCTTTATATGAAGATCAAGTAAAAGAAGAATATTTAAATTCATCTCATAATAATGTTTCTTTAGAAAAAGTTGATAATACTTTTTCAGAAATTTTAGAGCTTGGTTTTACTGAAGTTGGTAGAGAATCTAAAAAATTAATAGGGGATACAGAAAAATATTCTCTTACAGATGATGAAATTGAAAATTGTGAAAATATATCACTTATTTCTTGGTGGCCTATGGAATCTTACATTGATAGGACTTTACTATCTGATTATACTGCAGATATTCTTTCTGAAAATGATTTTATTTTTAATTCTTCAAACATTACTTTTTATGAAAAATCTGAATACACAAGAGCTGATGATTTTTATGCAGGAGATGGTTACGCTTATTTAGACGGTGAATCTTCTTATTTTTCAATGACTGATAGATTTCCTTATAATCTTTCTAATTTCACAGTTTCTGGTTTGTTTAGAATTGTTGATGATTCTTCTTTAAACACAATTTTTCATTTGTATAATAGTTCAACATCTGACTTAAATCTTGCTTATAGTAGGAATAATTTAGTTTTATCTGCTGGAGATTTTTTGAGTGAAAATTATACTATAAATTTATCTACAAATTGGAATCATTTTGCTGTAACTTACAGTGAAGATAATTATATCAAGCTTTATATAAATGGTAGATTAATTGATACTTATTCATCTTCTCCAAATATTAATTTAGATAATGCTATTTCTATTTTTGGAGCCTCTGTTTCTGGATTTTCTAGAGAAAATTATTTTAAAGGTGGACTTGATAATATGAAATTATTTTCTACAAATCTTTCTGACAATCAAATTTCACAGGAATATAATGCTATATTTGATCCATATTATGAAGTTTCTTTAAATTCAAAAAAAGAAGTTATAAAGCTTGATAGAGATTATTTATTGATGGATGATTTTGAAAATAGTAGAGTTTCTGATTTACCTAAAAATTGGGATTCTTTTAATGATAATTATGCTGGTTCTGAAGTTGTATTAGAAAATTCTTCTTTTTCTAAAGTTTTTAAAATATTAGATGATTCTTCTACTACTCCTTTTGGTTATATAGAAAATTTTAAAGGCTCTGTTAACTTTACCTTAGATTTTGATGTAAAATTAGAAAATTTTGAAGCTGGAGGTAAACAAGTTTATTTATATGATGAAGAATTAAATTATGTTTTCATGTTTTTTATTTCTCCTTCTGGTTTTATTAATATAAATTCTCAAGATTTTTATTCTGATTTTGAGTTTGGAGTTTGGAATAACTTTAAAGTTTCTATAAATGTTTTAGAACAAAGTGCAAAAATACATGTAAATAATAAATTAATTTATGATGGAGCTGATTTTAATTCTTTTGCTCCAGTTTCTAATATTTTATTTTATTCATCAATTACTTCAACCGAGGATTTTTATATTGATAATATAAAAATATATGAACCTTATTCTTATAAAGATTATGGTATATATGTTTCTGATATTATAAATAATAGACAAAGAAATAATGAAATTTTAAATTTTTCAGCTGAAGAATATAAGCCTTTTGGGACTGAAATTCATTACCAATTTAGATGTGGAAATTCTAAAAATGAACTTTTAAATTCATCTTATTCAGAATTTTTAATAAATGGTTCTGCTTTGGGAGATTGTTCTTCTAAAACTTTTATTCAGTATAAAGCTACTTTAAAAACTAATAATAAAGTAATTTCGCCTGAGCTTTATTCTTTAGCTTTAGTTTTTAATGATGAATTTGATTATTTATCTTCTTCTGAAATAAAAAATAAAGATAGTTTTATATTAGGTAAAGAATCTAATATATTATCTTTTTCTTCTACTGATTACGGAGATAATTTATTAGAAAATTCTTATTCACAAGAAATATTTAATTGGAGAGCCGTTTTAGATTCTTCTGATACAAGTTCTTATATTTCTAATATTTCTTTAGATTATTCAATTCCTCAAGTTGCTGAGCTTGTATTAAAAAATAATTATCCTGTATTTTTTCAATTTGATATGTCTAACCTTCCAAGAAATGCAAAAATTTTGGATGCTAAGTTAAGATTTTATATTGCTTCAAAAAATACTTCTGGAAAAATAAATCTTTCTTTACTAACTTCCGATTGGGGAATTGGTAATTCTATTCAACCTACTTATTCTTCTACTAGTTTTACTGATCAAATGGTTAATTTAACTGGTTGGCAAGAATTTGATATTACTGATGTCACCTCTTTAGTTAATGGATATAATAGAAAAATATGGGATCATTTTTCTAATTATGGCAATTTTGGAATTAGACTTAGCACA
>JAIPJN010000025.1 GCA_021734125.1 Patescibacteria group bacterium | reverse complement strand
CGCGAAAAAATTAAAAAATGTAGAGAAAATTTTTCTGTTTTGGTTTGCCGTAGCGAAGCGGAGGCAAGCGGAAACGCACCTTATTCTTGTTCGGGATTCTCTTTGAAAAAAGTTCGGATTTCGTTCAGAATACGGAGCCAAGAGATGAGATCTATGCGAGTGCATTGATTTCTCGTTAAAACTGAAAAAGTGATGATTTTGTATAATATCATCACTTTTTTGTTTATATATTAATTTGAACGTTTTTATTGGTACCAGACCATATTCTACTGTTGGTAAGTTAGTTTTATTATATTTTGATGTAAGTTATATTATAAATAAGCTAATGCGACGAAGGTTACTCTATTTATTAATTTTAGGCATACTTGAAGCTCCAAGAGTTTCTGAGAAATTATTCATTAATTCTATATTTTTATTATCATAATCATCTTCTGGGGTATTAAGAAAAAATTCATCCATTTTATTTATATTATCTTTAGAAATAATTTTTTCACAAGCTTTCTTAAAATCTTCATAAAAATCTTCTATTACTATATAAACTCTTCCATTTTCTTCCTTTAAATGATAGTTTTTATGTTCTTTAGCTTCTTTTTTATTTGTTAATAAAATTAATTCCATGGGTCTAAAACTATGAGCAAACCCGCACCTTAATTCTTTGTAAAAATTATATTTTTTGTTAGCTTTTTTAAAATTTTTATTAAACAAAATATCTATAGCATAGTTAAAATGAGTTTCTGATAACCCTTTTTCATTCCAATCATTAACATTGTCTAAGCATTTGCCTAGAAATTCTATACCTGCTGCAATTAAAGCAAATGAAAAATATTTATGTCGACATACTATATCTTCAAGTTCTGGAATTAATTTTTTTTCTATAAATTCTTTAGTTGTCATTTTCTATTATTTTAATTTCTTCTTCCGTTATTTCATAAAGATTATAAACCATTCTGTTTATTTCATCATCAGTTTTATTTATTTCTTCTTGTAAATTATTAGATTCAATTTTAAGCCTATTAAATCTATCAAACCAATTCTCTTCTTGTTCTCCTTTTAATATAATTTTTTGCTTTTTTAATTCTTTTTTAAATTCCTCCCATTCTAACTCGTTCCATTTATTTAATTTTGTAGATACTTTTTCAATACTAAAATCAGATTTTAATAATTCTAAAAATTTATTTACTTTTTCTTGAAAACTTTTATTTAATTGAGTAATTATTTCTACTTTTTTAGCAAAAATATCTTGCTTTTCTAATTTTATTTTTGGAATAAGTAAATTCCTAAAATCATCTGGATAAAAAGAATTTTTTATAGTACTTCTTCTATTATTATTTAAAAAATTATTTGCAAATTTTGAATTTAAAATAGCTAATATATATTTTAAATTAAAATTCTGTGAAATATCTTCTAATTTATTTCTAGATAAATTATTGTTTTTAGATATAGAACTGTTTATACTTTTATTTTCTATACTCTTTAAATTATAAAATTTTTTTATTATTGTTATACTATGATTGCATATAATACCACTAGAATCTAAAATTCCTCCGGTCATGCCTCCAATCATTATCTTTTCACCTTCATATAACTCAGGAAAAGTTTGTCTAACAAATTTTTTTGGAGACCTTTCTGTATTCCATTCTAAAAAGTGTATCTTTTCAATTAGATATCTTTTAATATTTTTACCTTCTATATATTTTCTAGAATGTAAATTATCTTTTTTATTAGAAATTAAATCGTCTTTCTTAAATTCACCCTTCCAAAATCTTTCATCACTATTTGGTCTTAATCCATAACTTATATAACAAATATCTCCTAATTTTATAGTATCTGTATTTATTTTTATTTCATTATAAACTTTTTTAAAAACGCTTTTTCTATTATTTATATCTTGTTTTATATTAAAAATAGTCTCATTTAAAAAATCTTTTTTTCTGACAATTTTCTTTATTAAGAAATCATCATTTAAATTTAGTTTTTCATTTTTAATAACTATAGTAAAAGGTACCACTCCAACATTCTCAAAAACTTCTATATCTTCATAATAATCTAAATTTTTTATACTAAAATTTTTCAATATCCAATCTTGAAGTTTATATGCATATTTAGATGTAGTTATTGCATTAGAGGCTATAAAAGAAAAGTATCCGTTTTGTTTTAAAAGTTTTAATCCTTTTTCAAAAAAAGCAACCATTAAATCCCATTTTTCATATAAAGTTTCATATTCATCGGAATTTTCTAACCATTTTCTTTGTTTTTTATATTCTGGATTATCAATATCAGCTCTAACATATGGAGGATTTCCTACTATTACATCAAAACCACCTTTATCTATTATTTCTTTAAATTCTTCTTCCCATTTAAAAGCTTTTTCTCCTGCAACTTCTGGATCACTTATTAATGAATTACCACATTTAATATTATTGTCTAATGATGTTAATTTTTTACGCTTTTGAGCAGTTTTAAGCCAAAGAGATAGTTTTGTTATTTCTACAGATTCTTCATTTAAATCAACTCCATAAATATTATTCTCTAAAATAGATTTTATATATATATCAGAACTAAAAAGAGAATTTAATATTTTACCTACCCTTCTATTTTCTTCTAATAAATAATCAAAAACTTTAACTAAAAAAGCTCCTGAACCACAAGCTGGATCTAAAACTTTTATATTTTGAAGATTTTTTTGATATTCAGTATAAACTTCAATCTCCCTTTTTTTATAAGTCGCATCTTTTATATTTTCTTTAAGATTGTACTCACTTTTTAACTGATTTTCCTTCTCTTCTAAATATTTTCCTAAAGAGTTCTTAACTATATAATCAGTTATATAATCTGGAGTATAAAATATTCCGTCTTTTTTTCTTTTAGATATTTGTTCTAAAAAATTTTCATCTTTATTTTTATTTTCTATTTTTATTTTTATTTCCTCTAAATCTGAAATTGACTGTTCAAATATATGGCCTAAAATATTAACACTTAAATCCTCTGAGAAATCATATTTACAGAAATTAACAATATCCTTTAAAATATTGTCATCAATTTTTAAATTATTAAATTCTAAATCTTCTTTGAATAAACCACCATTATATCCATTTGGTATGCCTAATTTATCATGACCATAGTTAATTAAATTAAATAAACCCTTTAAACTATCCCAGAAAGATGACAAAGCTTCTTCTGATTGTTTTAATAATATTTGAAGCGTATTATCTGGTAATAAATCTCGATCTTCACAAAAACATATAAAAATAACTCTGTCTATAATAGTTTGTGTTTTTTTAATCAAAAATATTGAATTATCTCTAGCTATAGAATTTTTTTGATATATATTTTGAAGTAATTTATATCTTATTTCTTTATATTCTTTATAAAAATTGTTAGTTATAACTTCTTGTTCTATTCTTATTTTTGATATTAAGTCATAAGTAATAGAAATTCCTTCTTTTTTTATCAAATTATCAGAACATAATAAATAATAGAATTTTTTGAATTGATAATAATTATCTTCTGGATTACAAAGATCTTTTAATGTAAAAATTTCATAATCTAATTGATTATCTTTATAAAGCCTTATTTCATAAAAATTGGAAACTATAACAAAATCACAACTGGAATATTGTGGTTTATATTTAAAAGCTTGTTGAACTGGACTAAAATTACCTTCTCTTTGTTGAGGCTTATCTAATGATTTATTTACATCTTTATATTCGACAACTGCATTTACTTTTCTTATATTTTCTTTATCTGAAAAATATCCAAGAATTACATCTGGTTTTTGACCAGATGTTTCTGTTTTAGCTTTTGGTTCTATACTATAAACCTCGCTTGGTAATGATTTATATCCTAAAATATCTATAAAAATATCTTGGCTAAATGGTTGTTCACATTGAGTTTCTGTTTTTTTATGTAAACTTTTGTCTTCATACATATTAAGCCAGTTTTTGATTTTTGATATTTTAAAATCAATATCTGGTATATCAAAATTTTTTAATCTCTCTTTTATTATTTTATCTTTAAATAGTTTCATGCTTATTTTGATATATGATAATATAATACTATTCTACATCAAATAAGTTATAAAATAAAATAATAATATATATTTTATTGTATTTTACTATTTAATAATTATCTCCTTATTTCTTATTAAAAATTTACTTTTTATACACCCCGTTAATTGTTTCTTCTGCTCTATATTTCCATCTCTTAATATAAACTTTGCATAAGTTTTCATATCTATAATATCGTTATGACTATCTTCTTTTGATATTCCTAATACATTTCTCCTAAAACTATTATACCTCTTTATTTCTTCTTCTATTGTTTTGTTTATTCCTAACTCATCTACTTTTAATTTATCTATTATTTCTATTAACTGCTTTGTAATTTCTTCTTCTCTTATATAAGTATTTTTACAATTCCTATCTTTTCCTCTAGAACATCCATAATAGGTATAGTTTAATATCTTTCCATCTTTTAATTTTTTTCTCTTAGACTCACCAACCATTCCAGAACCACAAAGTCCACACTTAAATAATCCTGAATAAGTAAAATTATAGGAGTTGTCAAAGGATGTGTTAGTATCTTTTCCAATTTTTTCTTGTACTAAATCATATATTTCTTTTGTAGTTAAACTTTTATGTTTTCCTTGATACCAATTACCACTCCCTTTTGGATATTCAAACATTCCATAATAAAATGTATTTTTTAATATTCTAAATATATTTCCTAAACTCATCATTTTTCCATTAGTAGATTTATAATTTATACTTTTTAACCAAATTAATATTTTTCTACCAGAGTAGTTTTCATAAGCTACTTTTTTAAACATTTCTGTTATTATTGGCCCCCTGTATGGATCTATATTTACATATCCTTTTTTATCTACATTCTTTTCATTTAAATATCCAACTGGTGCTTGTCCTATCCAAAGTCCTAATCCAACTTTTGCTTTTAGTCCCCTTTTTACATTGATACTTTTATTATCATTTTCTAATTTAGCTTGGCCTCCAAGTATCATTAACATAAATTTATCATTTGGCGTGTTTGTAAATACTTGATTATATGTTCTTATTTCTTTGAGTCTATGATTATCTATTAGGTCTACTATTATTCCTAAATCACCAGCATTTCTTGAAATTCTATCTGAATTCCATGTCATTATTCCATCAAATAAACCTCCATTTATATCCCTAATAAGAGAATTAAAAACTTCTCTTTTTCCTGATTCTTTTGCTGAATGACTTTCTCTTCTTATTTCTACTATATTAAGTCCTTCCTTTTCTGCTATTTGTGTCATTTCTTTGACTTGAGAATCTATTGAAAGAGCTTGTCTTTCATCTTCTTCTGTTGATTTTCTTGCATATAAGCAATATTTTAATGGTTTTTGTTCTAATATTTGTTCCATATTTATGTGTTATTTATTATCTAACACATTAATGACGCAACCCATCTGGGGCGTCTAGAGTGGGTAGTAGTTGATAAGTAAATATTAAATATCTTGAAAAGTTTTTTTAAATCTTTCACTATTCATTATTTCTAATTTTAACTTATTGTTTTGATTAATTAATATTTGGAATTCTGTATTAAAATTATCCATAATTTTAAATGTATTATATAATTTGTTTGCTCCGTATATAAAATCTATAATACCCATTATTTCATTTGCAATTGTCCATAAATTAGATTTAACAGAAGTTTCATCTTCAAAATCAAAAAATGGTGTACTAAAGTTTTTTTTATTCTTGTTAAATTTAAAATTTTTATAGGCGTATATAATATTTGAATGTGCTACAGATTCATTTATATTATTTTTTTGGTTTTTTATAATTTTAGATTTTTCCGGAAATTCTTTTTCTATCCATTTATTTCTGTTTGTTCCTAAAGTTTTTGGAACTTTTAATGTCTTACCATTACTAACACAAAATTTATTGTCCTCTTTAAATGCCATGGCATATATCATCCATAGAACGGCTTCTAAAACTTGTCTTAAATTCATACTGGATTGAACATAATGTCTTCTAACGGCTGATAATATAGAAAGGGTAGAAAATTTCCTAATCTGAGATAAAAAAGCTACTGATATAAATTTTTCAGGATCATTTATACTTAAAATAAAACTATTTAAAAAATTATTAGATCCCATGGCATTTACAAAATATTCACCATATATTTTTTCAGATGAAAAGAACATATCTTTTTCTCTATTTACAATGTCATTTATATTATATTCTTTATTTATCATGTTATTTACAATTATTAATTTATAATTAAATATTAGAACTTTTAAACCAGTATAGCAAAAAACAGTAGATAACTTGCTTTACTTATGTGTTTTTTTAAGTTAAAATAATATTAACAATTTATTTTGCCTAAACTAGCATTAATAATGCTGGCATGGCATAAAAACATTGGAAGATAATATGGGTCTCATTGACTAATATTTTTTACTTCCAATGTTTGTATTCGAAAGGATACAAGGCTAAAATCCGAAAGGATACTGCCAGAAATATTATGTCGTGGGATCCTTTTGTTTATATCTAATTAAAAATTAATTAATTTTATATGACTAAATTTTGTAATTTATGTAAAAGAAATGTGTCTCCTAAAAGAAATATTGGTGCAGGATCTATATTATTAGTAGTAATGACTGGAGGTTTATGGCTTATTGTAATTTTATTTTATCCTAAAAGATGCCCTATCTGTGGAACTACTAAATTACTAAATGCAAAAAGCGAGGAAAATATAGAGGAATTAAAAAATAAGACTATAAATTAATTAAATAAAATATATGAAAACAGAAATTTTAAATTGGTGTAAAGAACATAAGGTAATTACAACTATTGCTGTAATTATGTTATTAGGAGTGGGTTATTTATCTACAATAGCTGAAAATAAAAATATAGTTCAAAATAATAATATTAATGAAAATTCTGAAGAATTAGAAATAGATACAAATTTAAATAATATTCCTCAAAAATCAAATACTACTTATAATATTGAATCTTTATCTAATAAAATTAATTCTACTATTGGAGAAACTTACCAGATGTATAGAGTTAATACTGATATTAAAAATGAAGATAAAAGTTATATTATATTAAATTTTTTAAATATAAAAAAATATTCTACATATAATGATTTTAATAATGTAATAGTATTGCAAACTATAACTAATTATATCGGAACTAAAAAATTTCTTGATGAAGCAAGTTATTTCGAATTATATGACGAGTTTGGTAATAACACTTTAGATATAACCTCTTATATAAAAGATGAAAAAGATTTTACTGAAATTGTTTTAGAGATAAGTGAAGATATTAATAAATATAAATATTTAAAAATTGGAGGTATAGATAAAGAAACAAATAATAATTTGAATAGTTTAGTTTTTGAAATTGAATAAATTATTTATTTTTTAATTATAAAAGATAAAAAAATAAAATTTAAACTAAATAGTTATAATTTTATAATCCTTTATATTATTTATACTTATTACTCCCATAGAAAAAGCATCTACTAAATCATCATGATTACTCTCTATTCCAAATCCAAGTAGTTGATTTATCAAATCTTCACATCCATTTTTTGGAAAAAATACTTGTTCATTTTGCATGTATAATGAAGCAATATTTAATCTAGCAGTTTTATCTTGTCCTTGAACTTTAAATTCTTCTGCTGGATAACTTTCTTTTTTTAAATTTTGTATAAAAGATAATTAATACGCAACACTTTCTATAATTATTCTAGTATATTCATTTTTAAAAGAAATTATAAAAATCTAAAAAATACTTAATATGCCAGATGGTACAAAAAGAAATTTAAAATGTCCATGTGGAAGTGGAAAAAAATTTAAAAAATGTTGTCAACTAAGAAATAAAAAATATAATGCTCTAATTCTTGAATTAGAAATAAAAGATATTCTTGAAAAAAGTCGCCCTAAATTTTGTTATTTTAAAAATGAAAATTGTTCTGAAAAAATAATTAAAGCTCATTCTATACAAAATAATAAAATATTAAAAAATATTTCAAAAAATGGAGAAGTATATGTTTATGATTTTACTAATGATGGAGCTTTAATTAAACTAAAAGGAAAAAAAATAGCAACAACTTTTACTGGTTTATGTGGTTATCATGATAAAATCCTTTTTAAGAGTATAGATGATTCCGATTATTTGCATAACAATAAAGAGCAAAATTTTTCATTCTCTCTAAGAGCTTTAGTGTTTGAATTATATGCAAAAGAACATGCTATGTGCTTTATAAATAAAATATTAAATAAAAAAGGTATTAATAAAAATCTAATATTGTATAGAGAAGGTTTAAATATTAGTATTATTGAATTAAAAAGTATACTAAAAAATTTTAAAGAGTCTAATGAAACTAAAAATTATGAGATAATCAGAAGCTTTTCTTTTGAATTAAATAAAAAATACCTGATAGCTGTAAATTCTGCTTTTACTTTAGAATATGATCTTGAAGGTAATATTATAAATGATTTTAAGGAATATAATTCTTTAAAGGAAGAAAAAAAACTCTTATTTTTAAATATTTTTCCTCAAAAGGAAAAAACAATAATAATTTTTAGTTGGTTAAGCAGAGATAACTTTTATTATTCTAAATTTAAAAATCAATTAATAAGTTTAAATGAAAATGAAAAAATACGTATTTTGAATTTAATAATTAGTTATTATATTGAAAATATAGCAATAAATCCTGATATTTGGGGGTCTTTAAAAAAAGAAGAGAAGGAAAATTTTATATTTTCTTCTAAACGTTTTATAAAAACTCAAATAAAGAAAGATGCTTTAAAAAAATGTCTAACAGAAGATATTGGTTTTAATATATTTAAATAAATCTAATATTAGCCAATTAATATTAATATTGGTTAACCAAATATTACGCTACGTACTGTCCAATTTCCTTTATAAAAAATGAATACTCTAATTTAGAGTGCCTTATTGTTTATTTTTAAATAAAGAAAATAGTGGCGACAATATACTAGGGATAAATTTTTTAGTAGTGCGTTCTAAAAGAAAATAAAAAAGTTTTTCAGGTTCTTTATAGTGTGTTGTTTTTGATTTACAATTTTTCTTCGCAATTATTAAAGCAGTTTCATAAAAATTATTTACTAAATTTGTATTTGCTCCTGCGGTAATCAATCTTTCTACTCCTTCAAACCAGTTATTTTTAGCATATACCATTAATGCAGTATTTCCGTCTGCATTTTTTTTATTTATATCAGCACCAGCTTTTATTAGAGCTTTAACAATTTCAATATTCTGTGCTACCATGAGTGCAGTATAAAACTTTGGTTTTATTGTATCTTCGTATGTAGGAGTAAATGTGTCATACAAATCAATTCCTCTTTGTATTTTGTGGCATTTATTTTCAGTATCCACATATGATCCTTTACTGATTAGCCATTCAACCTTTTCTGTATAACCTTGTAGGCAAGCAATCAATAACGGTGTTTTGCCCATGCGGTTTTCTGTATTTATAAGATTTTTTTGATTTTCTAATAAGTCTTGAATTTCTTTATTATCCATTCTTTTTGCAATAATTTTTGATGAATTGCCGTCATTGTTTTTCACTTCAATATCGCTTCCTGCAATTAGAAGTGATTTAATTTTATATTTTTCGTAATCATACAATTCATCTGTTGAGTATCCTTCTTGCTCAAGTGATAAAAGAAGTGTGTTTAGTGCTGTATTACCTTTATTGTCTTGTATATTTATATCGATGTTTTCAGTAAATAATATTTTATCTAATACAAATAAATCAAAATTATCACTTCCAATATAGGTGTCGAGCGCATAAAAAATTAAACTTCTCCCATCATTGTCTTGAACATTAACATTTCCCATGTTTTTATAGAACAATAAAAACAACTCTT
>JAIPJN010000024.1 GCA_021734125.1 Patescibacteria group bacterium | reverse complement strand
ACTTCAAGGTTGATAATTTATACAATAATTGCAATAAGTGTTACCATATATGGCAAGCAAGGGATTTTTGTTAATATAGGAATATAAAAATTGTTAGTGATGAAAAGAGGTAGAAAAAAATCAAAGAGAGAATATATTTTATGTGTAATCATAGAAGGTGTAGAATATTATGTCTATGGCTTGGGAAAAATATATAATTATTATGGAGAAGAAATAAGATTAACAAAAAATATAAACTCAGCACAAAAATTAAAAACAAAATCATTATTAAAAAGAAAAATCGAAGAAATAAAATTACATAATAATTTAGAGTTTAAAATTAAAGGAAAAACTTTAGCTACAAGTTGTGATATAGTGAATAGATTTAAAAAAATTAAAGATGATATTAAAAAATCAGAAGAAAATTTAGAAAAATTAAAAATAGAGTTTAGTAATTTAAATGTTCGTTCAACTCTTAATTATCAAAGAATAATAGAAATTGGAAGTGAAATATCTAAAAACATTAAAAATATTTTTGATAATAAAAAAAGACTTAAAGATACTAAAATCAGAGAAAAAAAAGTTGAAGTTGAATTTAAAATATTAGACGCATCTTTCAATTTTAGGTATTCAAAATTAAAAAAATTATTAAGTGAATAGAAAAGTAAATAAAAAGGAATTTGTACTTTCTGTTAATATTAACGGAGACGAATATTATATCTATGGTCTTGGTAAGATATACAGAGATAGAAAAACAATAGTTCGTTTAACCAAAAACGAAAATTCTGCTCAAAAATTAAAAAATAAAAAAATTTTAGATGAAAAGTTTTTTGATTTGGTTAATCATAAAAAAATTGAATTTAAAATTAATAAAAATGTTGTTTCAAATAGCGAAGATTTAATACCTTTTAAGTTAAAATTGCTGAAAGAAAAAATAAAAGAACAAGAAGATAAAATAACATGTTTAAAACAAGAATTATTAAAAATAGATATTAAATCTGAAAATGTTGATATGTTAAATAGTGTTAATGATATTTGTAAAAAAATAATATCTGAAAATAAAACACTATTTAAGTATAAAAAAGAATATGTAAACACAAAATTTAAATTGAACACAAAGAAACAAAATAACGTTGTGGAATTAAAGATTATCAATTCTTCATTTAACTTTAGATATTCAAAATTAAAAAAATTATTAAATATTGAAAATAATGAGTAAAGAAAAAGATTTTTCATGGATGTGGCATTGTTCAGACGAACCAAATAACATTTTAGATTATAGTAAATTATTAGATAATAAAAAATTATCTGAACTTTTAAATAAAAATGTAGCAATAGGCTTCAGAACAGCTCTTAGAAAAATGGAGGAATTAGGTTTAATAGAAATGCAAGATATTAATAGAAAACCAAATGATGATGATCAAAAAAAATGGAATGAATTTTTTAAAACTTAAAAAAACATATATATGCAAAATTCACTAAAAATTAGTGATAATCTTAAAAGATTACAACAATTAAGAGAAAATTTAGATAAAAAAAGAACAAGAAAAGATTATCATATAAATAAAAAAATAAAAGTAAAAGAAAGAGATCGAACATATTCCGATTTCTATAAAATGACACCAAGAAAAGAAGTAAAAGAATTGATTAATGAATATCAATTAGAAATAAATTGTCCAATGTACACAACTGAAATGGAATATAGATATAAAAGAGAATATCAAACATTCCCTTTTAACTCAAAGTACCATTTAGCTTCAATTTTGGGTGAGTTTGCGAAAAACGCTAGGCAAATGGTATTTTTATTAAATTCAAATAATTCTATTTATTGGGATTCTGGTAGACATACTGAAATTAGAGTAGTAAAAAAATAAATTAAATATATGATAGATTTTAATAAAACATTATTTGATTTAAATGATGTTATTATAATTCCATGTCAAACAACACACATAAATAGTAGAAAAGAAATAGACACATACACAAATAATAATATGTTACCTATATTCACAGCACCTATGTTGGATGTTGTTAATAATAAAAATTACAAAATATTCAAGGATAACAAAATAACACCTATAATACCAAGATCTGTTGATATTCCACAAGATGATGTTTGGGTGGCATATTCTTTAACCGAAATAGAAGATAATTTATCAGACCACAAAAACGATAAAATTTTGATAGATATTGCAAATGGTCATATTAGCAGATTACACAATTTGATAACAACATTAAAATCTAATAATAATGAAGTTATGATTGGTAATATTGCCAATCCAAAAACTTATGAAATATTGTGTGATATGAATGTTGATTTTTGTAGATGTGGTATAGGTAATGGTGCTGTATGTACAACTTCAGCAAACGGTGCTGTGAATTATCCAATGGGTTCTTTAATTTATGAAATTAATTCAATAAAGAAAAAAAGGATCGATGAAGGTAAGTTTGTTTCTAAAGTAATCGCAGATGGTGGTATGAAAACATTTAAGGATATTATAATATCTCTTGCGTTAGGTGCCGATTATGTTATGTTAGGATCAATGTTAAATAAAGCATTAGAAAGTTCGGCTGAAACATACATACTTAAAATAACACATTTTAATCCATCAGGTTATAGAGTTAAAATTGATCAATATTTAAAAGAAACAACAAATGAATTTAAAAAGGGTGTGAGTTTTGAAAAAGTTTATCGTGGTATGTCAACAAAAGAGGTACAAAAAATCATAAGCGATAAAAACAATTTAAGAACATCTGAAGGTATAAAAATTTATAATAATGTTGAATATACTATAGAGCAATGGATTGATAATTTTAAAGATTATTTGAGCTCAGCCATGTCTTACACCAATAAAGAAACATTAGAAAATTTTATAGGTAATGTTGAATTGGGATTTATAACTGAACAATCATATAAAAGATTTTACAAATGAGTGTGATAAAAGGTTCATATTATCATAATTGTGTATGTTACAATTATAAATTCGATACAGAAAGAGATTATCCAAACAGACACAAAACATCTAGAACTTTCACTATATATAGAAAAGTTGGTAAAAAACCATTCAAAAAACCAAAAACTATATTTAAATCTGCTGATGGTGTTAGTATAGAATTTATTTTTATGTCTAGTAATAAATCATTTGAAAAATTGTTAACTGATAAAATAGAATCATATATAATAAAATCAAGAAAATCAAAACTAAAAAAACTTTCTAGATGAAAATAAAATCTTTAAAAAATAATATAGACATCGTTGGAATTAATTTATTTTGTTATGATTATAAAAATGAAATAATATCTGAAATTTTCATAAAAGAAGCATTATCTAACTACCATATTATAAAGTCATATGACACAAATAAAATTATTGAAATTCTCAAAAAAGAGAAAGATAAAAAATTTGTAATATACTACACAATACAAGAAATGTTATCTACTTTAAGATCTTCCAATACAAAACAAAGTATTAATAATACATATCATAATCTTAGTTTTCAATATTCAAAATTTTTAAGAAAATTATATCAAATATGTATTAATAACAATTTATCATTAATATTAAAAAGTTCCAGAAATTTTAGAAACTGTATTCCTATAAATATAATTTATCAATCAAAACTAATTATATCATTTAATGGAGATAATATAGAAATACATAAAAGTAGATATTTAGTTGAAGGTGTTGTTTTTTCATTAAAAAACCAATTAAAAAAATACTATAGAAAAGAAAAATTAAAAAACCTCAAAATTTAATTCTTAGATTTTTCTCAGTCGTTTTTTTTGTTTTATTATTTATATATAGTATATGAAAAATTTAATATTATTTGAAAATTTTGATAATATAAAACAACCAATTTTTTTATCAAAAGGTGGTAGATTATATATTTCAGAAGAATTTGCAAAATTTATAGGTGCTGAAAGTATTAAAAGTTATAATGTGAATCAAAGAATTGATGATTTTTTTAATGATGTTAAAGTTGAACACAATTTAGGAAAATGGTATTCTTATAAAGAAAAATATCTACATACTGGTATAAAAATTAGTTATGATAAAACAAATTTAAATAAATTTAATAGTGGTTCATATACAATGAATATTAGAATAGAAAGATCATATAATAATAAGTTATATAAAGATTTTCCATATTTTATAAGTGGTAGTTCAGGAGATTTTGAAATGTATGGCAAAAGTATGGTTTTTGCAACAAAGTACGTTATTATGAATTTTTTAGCTCGTTATTTTCCAATTATTAAATTATTTAACATAAAACATTTTTATAAAAAATTAAAAGAAGGTGAACCTTTCTTAGATATAATAAATAGTGAGATATCAAATATTAATAGTGATAATTTCGACATAAAAATTGATACACCTTTTATATTTAAACCCAAAGAATTAAAATATTATTCAGAGATAGAAGAAAAATTTGAAATGTTATCATCATCGAATAAATTTAATTTATAATTTAATAATAGATTATTTCCAGAGGTTCTTCATTTTTATATAATTTAGATAATTTCAAGATATTAGAATCTGATATTATACCAAACATTTCTAAATTAAAAGCAAAATCTTCAACATAATCTTCTTCATCATCAAAATTCAAAATATTTTGATCTTCAATAAACACAAATAAATTATCAACATCTACAATAGCATGACCTAATTCATGAAATATGGTTGTTCGTATTGTTGTTTCTAATGAAACATCAGAATCTATCAATACATCATAAATATTTTTAATACCCAAAAATATTATAGGAGTTCTTAAAACACTTTGATGTGAATACATACCTAAAATACCATCATCATCACTTTTAAATTTTTTAATTAATTGAACATGAATTGAATCAAATATAGGCAACTTGCTTTTAAACTCTTTAATAGTATTATCAACTATTTTTTTTATTTTATCGTCCTCATCTTCCCAAAACTCATACCAATTACTATAATTCATCAATTCCTCATCTAAATCATCTTTTTTATATTTATCTAAATCACCATATGTAAAACTTTCAAATTTAATAATCATAAACTATATATTTTTTATTAAATATAAAAAATAATGAAAAAAGCAAATTTTGAATATAAACCTGGTGATATTGTAAGATGTAAAAAATTTCTAAAATGTGATTATTTTAATTTTTATAATGGATCAGATTATAAAATACTTAGATTATACC
This sequence comes from Patescibacteria group bacterium, assembly GCA_021734125.1. GTDB lineage: Bacteria > Patescibacteriota > Patescibacteriia > JAGPKW01 > JAGPKW01 > JAIPGT01. Next base: position 5,108 of record JAIPJN010000024.1, on the reverse strand, counting down.
ACACAAAAAATGATGAAGTTACAAAAGTTAGGATAGATATTAAAACATCATCACATACATCTAAAATATTTTCAAAAGATGATTTTTATAAGTATTTTTATTCAAAAAGTGAAATAAGAAAAATAAAAATAAAAAAAATTGAAAAATAAATTTGACATAAAAAAACTAAAATATCTAAAAGGTGCAATAGAAAATGGTGGTATGACTGATGATGAAATAAAAAAATGGATGGATAATAATAAATATACTAAAGATGATCTTTATGAAATTATTAAAATTTTAGTGATATCTAAAACTAAATAAAAAGAATGGTTTTTTATTTTTAATTTTTATATTATTTTTGTTGTTAAAATTATAGAAAATGAAAAAAGGTTGTAATAGTTGTAAATTTTATGATATGGGTAATATCGGAACAAATAAAAATACAAGATATTGCTTAAAAGGTAACAAAAAAGAGTTTGAATTGTGGTGGAAAGAAAATGGACACAAAACTAAAAAAGAAGAACTAACTAATATGGATTGTTTTGAAGAAACAAAGATTAGTGAACTTTTAAATGACATGAATAATATTTTAGATAAAATGAATAATATTTTAGACAGAAGAAAAAATAAACTTTAATTGTTTTTTTTATTAAAATAAATAGTTATCTTTGTAACTTCAAAATTAAAGAACATAACAAAACACAAACAAAACACAAACAAAACATTAAATTTAAAAATATGAAACGAGGACCGCCCAAATAAAAAATCAAAAAACTTTAATTGTTTTTTTTACTAAAATAAATAGTTATCTTTGTAATCTCAAATTTAAAGAACATAAACATTAAAAATTTAAAATATGAAACGAGGTCCGCCCAAATAAAAAAAAATAAAAATAACTTTAATTAATTAATTTATTTTAATATGATATAATAGTAATTTAAAACTAGATAATATGGATAGGGGTCCGCCGAAAAAAATAATTAGATAAAGATAATATATAATAATATAAATTAGATAGCCAAAAAAGCAAATAGATAATTTTAATAGATGAATAAATAATAATAATAATTATAGACAGGTAAAATGGCAAGAGGACCCCCGATTAGTAAAAATTACTAAATAAATAAGATATAATATAAAAGAAGCTATAAAGCAAAAAAAAAGCCCCAATCGGGGCTTTTTTTATATTAATTTTTTAATTTTCATAGCCCTTAGTAAACGACTCACACCCATACCAAAACCCCATCTTGTTATCATAGGTAATTCAAGAAAATCTTCTAACTCTTGTTCAACTCTCTCTTTTCCAAATTTTTCAAAAAGTAATACCAACAAAACTTAAAAATTTAAAATATAAAGGTTGTAAATTAACAGCTGAAAATATAAATATTAATAATAATGATATATATGATAATAGACCTGTAGTTGAAGTAATTGATGTTAATACAGGAGAAATTATTGCAAGTAAACCAGATTCAGATGGAAATTTTGATGTAATTTAAAAAATTAAAAATTAAAATAATTATATTTATAATAATAAACATAACTAATAAATTAATACAAACAATGGAGATGATACAAGATGGCATATTTGAATAATACAAACATCACTATAGATGCGATAGGTTAATGTCGTCCTTATTGGTAACAATAAGGTAATAAATCGCCAATACCGTGCTAACTTAATAGAGGTTTTAATATAAATTAAGTAGTGTAGAGCATAGAAGATGAGAAACCAAACAATAATTCTTCCAAGAGTGTCCGACAACTTAAAATAAAAAAGTTGAAAATATATGCCGACCTATAACAAAATGAAGTTATAGAACTAAAAGATAAAAAACTTTTAGGGTAACAAAAGTGATTAACTCGTAAAGGCCGTGAACTACTTGCAAAAGGTAGAAATGCATTTAAAATTACAAAATTTGCTTTAGGTGATACAGAAGTAGATTATAATTTATGGAACACAGCACATCCAATGGGTAGTGATTATTATGGAATTGCAATTGAAAGTTTACCAATGTTAGAAGCAGTACCTGATGAATCTCAAATGATGAAACATAAATTAGTAACACTTAGTAAAAATACAACTAAAATTCCTGTTATTACAGTATCAAGTAATAATATTGAATTAACAGCACCAGGTGATGCAGCAACAATTACTCCTAATACAAGTAATTTTGTAAATGGTAAAGACTTAAACTTATGTTAAAACTTGAAAAAAAATATGAACGTCAATTGAAAAAAGAATTAAATAAATTTAAAGGAAAAAGAATAACAAAAAAATAATTCTTTTACTGTTAAACTTGATTTTTAACAATTTTAATGTCATTATATATCAATACACATAAAATAAAAGATAATGCATAATATGTAAGTATGTAACACAAAAAACAACAAATTTTAAACCTTCATTGATTAATTTCTTTGAAGGTTTTTTATTTTTAACAAACTTTAACAAAATAAATTTGGTTATGTTAATTAATAATATTAATTTTGTATTGTAGTTAATTGATATAATGTTAAATTAGAAAAGATAAAAATATGAAAACTATAATTAAAATGCAGTCTTATTCTGAAAATTTTCCTATTAATAATTGCATTATAAAGGTTGCAGTTAAGAAAAAAGTATGGGATGTTAATAAAAATATAAAGAATGTTAATCAAGCTATCAAAACAGAAGTATATGAAAATGCAATTTATGAAAATGGATTTGTGTCTGTTGATAGTGGTAAAACATTTTTATTAGCAGATAATTTTATTTTCCATAAATTGAAAAGAACAAAATAAATTTGTTTATGTCAATTATTAATTGTAATTTTGTATTGTAGTTAATTGATAATATGTTAAATTAAAATTAGAAATTATAAGTTATATTTTTTCATATTTTTTTCGATTTTCCATTTTTCAATATCTTGTTGAGTTATTTTAACTTCACCCTTATAGAATTTACTATCAGTGAAACGTTTACCATCAAAATTTGTTGCACCATCACCTGAAATAGTCCAATTATCTGGTGTATTTTTACCACCATCAAAGTGATGTATATAATGTACCAGTTGATAAATATCCATGAAAGATAAACTACTAAGACCAGAATTTTCTGCTCCTATCTTTTTTAAGGCGATTAAAAAATCTGGCATTTTTGTTGGTACCTTCCAAATTTCTGTTTCTTCTTTTAAATAATTTTCAAATTTTTTTAGAATCATAATCGACTTTCTAAATTTCTCAACCTTCTATCCAATTCTTCAAATTTCTCTATAACCTTTTCTTCTAATGATAATTCATCATTTGATTCTGTTATATGTTTATAATTATCAAAATTTTCTATTTTTTTTTCTTCAATTTTTATTTCTTCGTTTTCAATTTTATTAATTTTCATTTTTTTTATGTTTTTTTATTTTTAGTATAAAATATTTTATATATATAAAAATATCGTTATTGAAAACTTTTTTAAGGGTGTATATTACCCTTAAAAAAAAATTCTTATGACGAAACGAGTTTATAAACAACAGATCATTGAACCTCAAGACTTTACAGACGTAGTAGATAAGTTAAGAGGTTTTTTTATTAAAAAAGGATTCATTGAAACTTTCCCACAACCAAGATTATCTATCTTGGCTGCGTGTGAAGATCCAAAAACCATAAAAACGTTTGTTTTTGATGGTACAACTTATCCATTACCACAAACAGGACAGATGTGGTTATAAATTATAATCTTCAGTAGCATTATTAATTTCTTTCCATTTTATATATTTATTCCAATCTTTTGTATCTTCTTTTGGTGTGTATTTAACAAATAAAAATCTTGCACCAATAACATATTCTTTATTATTAAAAGTTAAAGTGAATTTATTATCTTTATATTCATAAGAATCAGTTGATCCATCAAAATGTCCATTTTGAAATATTGAAATTAATTCACTCTTAATTTCGTTGTATAATTTTTTATCAATGTTAACAGGTGATAAATAAATTGTTACACTATCACCACCAGAATAAGCTAAAGTAGATATTTGAAAAGGTACATTCCATTTTTGTTTTATATATTGTCTTATAACTTGTGATATACCAATCATAGGTACATAATTAATATCTTTATAAACTGTGATATTTTTAAATTTAAATTCATAACCTTTTTCATCTATCCAAGTAAAATTTAATTTTACTTTTTCTAATTTTTCAAACAATCTAAATTGTGTTATCATAAATTGTATTTATTTATTTCTTGTTCTATTTTCCAATCTTTATAATATTTTTGACTCATATAATATTTAAATTTTTCTAATATCTCTTTTAAATCATCAAAAGTTAAATTATAAGTATTTAATTTGGAAATTTTTTCAAATTTATCTATTTCAAATTTGTTATCATTAAAATAATCATACTCAAAATTAAACATAACGCTATACTTAAATTCAAAAAATTCGTTATTTTTTAGAACTGCTTTTCTTTTTATTGTTAAAGATTCAGAACCAAATTCTTCAAAATCTTTAAACATTGTTGGTGGAAATAACTCAACTTGATCTAAACTAATAGTTCCAAATTTAATATCAATTTCAAATTTAAATTTATTATTAATATTTAATATCTTTTTATATTTCTTTTTCCAATGTTTTAATTTTGGTTCTGTTTTAATAAATTGTAAAATTCTTTTTAAAGGTGAAGTTTGTAATTCATCATTTAATTTTTTTATAATACCACTATATTTTTCTAAAAATTTTTTTTGACTATCTTCTTTTATTCTTCTTTTTTCTTCCTTTTTTATCTTTCTATTTCTAATTTTAATTTCTTCTGGATCATATTGTGAATATTTTTGCTTAGCTATATTTATACCTTTGTTACCTACAATTGATAAAAATCTACTGTATAAGTTCGGATTCTCGTCTTTTACTTTATATAAAAATTTAGAATTTTCTTCATCTTTAAGTATTTCAGAAGCTCTATATTCAAATAATTTAAAATTTTTTAATTTTTTCACTTTTTATATGTTAAATTTTTTTGTTTCGATAAATGTTTTTATTTCATTTATAGTTTTTTCTGATACATATGATTCTTCAACTTTTATGAGAGATAATCCATTATATTTGCCTTCCTTTTTAAGTTTTAAATAAAGTTTAGTCATATCAACA
>JAIPJN010000023.1 GCA_021734125.1 Patescibacteria group bacterium | reverse complement strand
GATGGACAAAATTATAAGATAAAAGATTTATATATAGATAGAGATAGTAATTATCAAGGATTATTTGGATATGGAAATAATATTAATATTTATAATGTTTATTTAATTGATATTTATATATATGGATCAAATGGAGATTATTTAGGGGGATTGATTGGATATGTAGAAGGTAGTTCTAATATTTATAATTGTAATATCTTTGGGGACATAAGTGGAGATAATTATATAGGTGGGATAATAGGTTATTCTAATATTAATATTAATATATATAATAATCGTTCTAAAGTCTATATACCTGCTTTATCTAATAATATTGGGGGGTTAGTTGGTTATAATAATGGAAAAATATACAATTGCTATTCCGAGAGTAAGATTTGGGGAATAAATGGAGGAGATAATGTAGGGGGATTAATAGGATATAGTAGCAGTGATGCAATTTTATATAATAATTATTCTAATTCTGATGCTTTAGGGGATAATAATATAGGAGGATTAATAGGGAAGAATAATGGAGAATTATCTAATTGTTATTGTTATGGTGGTGTTACTGCCTATGTCGATTATTTAGGAGGGTTAATTGGTTATAATGATAGTAGTGCTAATGTAAATAAATGTTATTCTTATGCTTATATTTCTAGTTTTGGTATTACCAATATAGGGGGGTTAATTGGTTATAATGATGGATATGTTTCTGATGATTCATTTTGGGATAAAGATGTATCATTTCAAACAACATCGGATGGAGGGACTGGAAAAACTACAGAACAATTAAAAATTGAATCAACTTTTATAAATTCGGGATGGGATTTTGAGAATATTTGGGATATTAAAAATGGAATAAATAATGGATATCCTTTTTTAATAGATGTTGGTTTTTTAAAAATATATAATTGGGAAGAATTGACATTGATAAATGACACATCTTCTGAAAATAGTTTTTTATATCCGACTGATGGAAATTATAGATTAATGAATAATTTAGATAATAACACAGAAGGATATAATGATTATGCAAGTAATATATCTAATGTTATAACAAAGACCAATACAGATATTGATAGCGGAGATGGAGAAACTAAAGTATTTCAAATAAGAATAACTTATCCTGTCTTTTATATAAAAGAAATTGATTATGTTGAAGTTGGGGGGATTGAAGAAACGGACTATGAAGTTGATTATACTGATGGTATAATTACTTTTGGTACTGCTCCTTCTCTTGGAGATGATATTATATTAGATTTTAAATATTATGCTGGATGGATACCCATAGGTGGATATGATAATAGTGGGACTGATTTAACTTCTTTTACTGGAAGTTTTGATGGGCAAGGGTATGAAATAAAAGATTTATTTATTAATAGAACTAATTTCTCAGACGTTGGATTATTTGGAAGGGGGCAAGATGTTGTTTATTTTTATAATGTAAATATTAAAAATTGTATTATATATGGAAAAAATGATGTAGGGGGAATAATTGGGGAGGTTTACGGGGTAAATATAAAAAAATGTTTAGTTGATGGGTATATTAATTTGTATGCAAATACAGGTGGTTTATTAATAGGGTATAGTATTGAGAATAATAATTGTACAATAGAAGATTGTATTTCTAGGGGGATTATAGAAAATTATGGGACTCGAAGCATTGGGGGGATAATAGGAGAGTGTCAAGAAGGATCAAATATAATAAATTGTTATTCAAATTGTAGCATTATAAATTTAGATACTTCTACTGATTACATTGGAGGAATAGTTGGGTATCTTAGAAGCAATGAAGATGAAGAATCTTATGTATATCATTGTTGTTTTAATGGAGAAATTAAAACAGAAGAAATTGATGATTATATAGGGGGTATAGTAGGATTTTCAGAAAATTTTTTGATTGTTGAAAATTCATATAGTATTGCGAATATTATAGTTAAAAATAGTTCTAGTAATATAGGAGGAATTATAGGACATTTAGGTAGTAATTGTAGTATTAATAATTGTCATTTTAGGGGAGATATTATAAAAGATAATAATAGCGATGTTATTGATAATGTGGGAGGGATTATAGGGAGTTCAGGCTATGATGGTTCTATTAATGACTGTTATGTTAGAGGAAATATAAATGGGGGAGCGTATACTGGTGGAATTATAGGAGATTGCGATAGGATTAATATATATAATTCTTTTTTTGAAGGTAATATTTATATTTATACAAATCATGATTATATTGGGGGAATAGTTGGGTATGCTTATAGTTCTACAGGGAATAATATTATAGAAAATTGTTTTTTTAATGGAAGTATAAATATTGATTATGATGGAGCTAGTTTTACTGATATAGGAGGGGTAGTGGGTTATTCAGGAGGGTATAATATATATAATTGTTATGCAATTGGTAATATTATAATGATTAATGGAGATTTTAGTCAAGTCGGGGGTTTAATGGGGGATTCAAATAGTAGTTCTGAAATTCAAAAATGTTATTCATCAGTTAATTTTAAATTTTTAAGTAGTGGAACTTTTGATAATATCGGGGGGTTAATTGGAGATCATGGAGGTTCACCGATATCTAATTCTTTTTGGAATAGTGATTTATATGATGGATCATATGAAGGGACTAATTCTGATGGAGGAACTGGAAAGACTATAACTCAATTAAAAACTGAATCTACTTTTACAAATGCAGGGTGGGATTTTGTTGGAGAATCTGATAATGGAACAGATGATATTTGGAATATTATTTCAGAAATAAATAATGGATATCCTTTTTTAATGTTTACTTTGGTAAAAAATGAAATGTTTTCAAAGAAAGAAGGAATGTTTAATGATTTTCCGATATATATTAAAAAAAATGGAGATTTCATTCAAGTATCAAATAGAGTAAAAATTAATAATCAATTTAATTAATAATTTAAATATTTTAAAAATAATAAGGATTGTGTGGTGCGAAGACATGGAAAATGCAAAAAATGTGGGCTTTGTTGTAGAATTTTAAGACCAAATTGTAAATATTATGATGCAGAAACTAATCTTTGCAAGGTACATGGGACAGATAAACAGCCACAGGAGTGTAAAGATTATCCTGGAGATAATGAATTATGCGAAAGAGAAGAACGACTTATTCCTAAAAAGTTTCCATGGTAAAAAAGGATTTTTTAAAAAAAATTTGAATAAAAATAAGTATAATATATTAAAAGGAGAAATACAATGGCATTAAGGCTGACTAAAACATTTAATGGATATGATTTTGAATATTGGAAAATTATAAGTTTAAATATAAATGATATAAAAAAAAGAGCAATTATAAAATTAGGTCTTTATAAAGATAAAGATTATAGGAATAATAATCCATTAGATTATGTTCATATAAAAACATTTAATTGGGCAGGAAATGATTTCCCATATGATTTTTTAAAAGAAGGAAATGATACTTATAATGTTTTTAAAGTGGCTTATGATAAAATAAAAGAACCTATAATGAAACCTGTTTCTTTACCTAGGGGAATACCTCCTGATAGTGAAGAAGAAGTTGAAATGGAAAATGTTAATGAGTTCTCTGAAGCAGAGGATATTTTGGAAAATATTTCTTAATTATGAATTGGTATAAAAAATCACAATTTGTTCAAGATGATTTACAAAATATTAATACTCCCAATATAATAGTTCAACCTTATGAGCCATTAATTCAGGAGGTTGTTGAAGAAATTAGAGTTAAAAATGCTAATTTTTTTCAAGGAGTTAATCAGATTAATATAGATACAGGATTTGGACAATTTGGTTCTGTAGAGAGTATAAATCCTGCTGATATTAATATTAATTTAAATAAGATTAAATCTGAGGTTATAAATCAATTAAATGGTAATTTTGATGAAAATAATCCAGAACATAGGCAAGTATTAAAGAATAAGATAGAAGAAGTTATAGTACATGAAAAAAGACATGTACAGGATGCTTCCGAAGCTCAAGAAAAATCTGATAAACCTTTGCAGGGACAAGATTTATTTCCTGGGGGAGAGGCAGTTGCTGAGCAAGCAGTTGAACAATATTTTAATTAAAATATATATTTTTAACAAGGAAAAATTAAAATAATATATAATAATTAATTAAAATCATGTTTATTAAAATTGAAAGGATAATAAATGGGTAACTTAATTATAGGTATTGTAATTGGAGCTATTTTTTCACCTTTATTAGTTAAATTGTTTAAAATTGGGTGGAAAGCTTTAGAAAAGAATATTAAAAGTTTAGAAAAAAAATCGGAGTAATTTATGAAAACTATAAAAACATCTAATTATAATAAAAAAATTAATAAAAAAGCAAAGAAAAAAGAAAAATGGGATCCAAATCCATGGGCAGTGTGTCATACAACAGTCGATAAAGATGAAGAACCTAAAAAATTTGAAGAATGTGTATTAGATGTAAAAAAACAACAGAAAGAAGAAGATTCTAAAAAATCAGAAAAAGAAGCTCAATCTATTTTAACACCTGAAACAGAAGATCAATTTGCAGAAGAACAAGAAAGAATTGAAGAAAAAGAACAGGGGTTAGGATTTACTAATAAAATTAGGTCAAAGAAACCACCTAAAGTTATTCCTCAAAGTAGAAGATTAAAAGAAAGAAGTGAAATTGAAAAAGATGAGGGAAAAGGAATAGAGACAGATGATGATTTTAGAAATTTTTTAAGAGAAAAAGAAAAAGAAAAAAAGGTGCAAGCTAAATTAAAAGGAAAAGTAATTAAGGTTTAAAGTTGCCTTAGATAAAGAAAATCATATATATTATATATAAAGAAAAAATCGCTATCTTTTAATTGATGGCGATTTTTTTAATGAACAGTGTTTATTTTTCCGATATTATGTTATGTATATAATTTTGAATAAGGAATATAATTATGAATATTGTTCTTTTAGATATAGATGAAAATAAAATTTATATTTATAATAAAAATGGGGAAAAAGTTTTTAATATAAATAATTTTTCAAAAATTAAAAAATGTTTAGGAAATGATAATTTCTATTATATTACAGATGCAATGGAAGCAAATGTAAATGATTTAAAAGAATTATTAAATTATGATGATAATGATAATAATAATGATAAAAACGAAAAAGTAGATTTATCTGATAAATTATTTATTCATCCAACAGTAAAAGGACTTTTGAGAATATCTGAAAAGATTTCTTTTAAGGGTAAACATGACGGAAGATTATATGATGAACAAATGAAGAAATTTATTGAAAAAACTCCCAAAATGAAACAATCTTTAGATAAAGGATTTTTAGAAATCATTTCATATGATGAAATGAAAAAATATATTAATGAATATAAAGAAGTACAAAAAAAAGTAGATGAAAGACAAAAGCAAAAAGATAAAGCATTGGATGATATATTAGTAGATGGTTCAGTAAAGGATATAATTGATGGAAAAACTGATAATATACCAGATGATGTTATGCAAATTGATATGGAAAATAAAGGAAAATCTTTTAAAACTGAAGAACAAAAATTAATTAATAGTTTAAATATAAAAGAATAAATGATGAAAATTCTTATAACTCACTTGGGAACAATTGCTCAAACACTTCCAGCTACAAGTATTCTATATAGAATAAGGGACATAATGCCTAATTCTTTTATGACATGGGTAGTTCCAGATAAAAAATATATATCTATTTTTAAATATAATAAAAGAATAGATAAGGTTATTTTATTTAATGAGTTAAAAGAAAAAAAAGAAGAATATGATGTATTAATTAATTTACATCCTTTTTTCCCTCATAAAGAGTGTCCTAATGTTAAAATTAAAAATAGTTTTGATTTTAATTTTAATGGAGAGAATAAAGATTTCAAAGATGTTTTAATTGGTAATAAAAAAATACCTTATATGAATATTTTTCAAATGTATTATAAGATGATAGGATTAACATGGAAAGGGGAAGGATATAATATAAAATATTATCCTAAAACTAAATCTAAAAATAATAGAATTGGTTTAGCATTAGCAAATGCTAATTTAAGAAATTATATAGTTGATAAATTAAATATTAATAAAAAATTATGGCATGTCCCATATAAAAATAATATTTTAAGAAGAATGGATGAAATAAATAGATGTAAAAAAATAATTACAGATGATATGGTTACACTTCATCTTTCTTTAAATTTAAAAAAATATGTATATTATATGGAAACAATTCCTTCTAATATAAAATTAGAGTTATTTAACAGCGGAGAGGTACATTCTGTTCCTAAATGGGTGATTAATTAATTGGAAAAAATATGAGATTAAAGAATAAAAATAGTTATCTTAAAATTAATAATGTAAAAACTAAAAAAATTATAAATAATATATCTACTCCTATTAGATATTGCCCATCTGTATTTGGTTTTTCTAAAAGAGCTACTGGTAGAAAAGTTAAAATATCTTTATTGGATTCTGGTTGTCCCTCTCATAAAATAATAGATGTTCCTTCAATGGCTACTAGTTTTTGTTCAAATGAATTAACAGTAAAAGATAATAATGGACATGCAACGGTTGTATCTGGAATAATGGTTGCAGATTGTGTAAATAAAATAAGAGGTTTTGTTCCTAATGCAGATATGTATTATGCTAAAGTTGTTGATAAAAAAGGAGGATGTAGATTTAATTCATTATTAGCAGGAGTTTTATGGTCAATAGTTCAAGATGTTGATATTATTGTTATTCCCCTTGGAACTACTTTTAATTATGGAGTTTTACATAATGCTATTTTAAAAGCTTTTAAAAATAATATATGTATAATAGCAGCGTCTGGGAATAATATTAAAAAAGAGAATGGAAAACTTGAATATCCTGCTGCTTATACAGAAGTTTTTTCAGTTTCAAGTTCGCCTAAGAAAAAGAAAATTAAAAATAGAGTATTATCTAAGATAGATTTTGCAGTAGATACATCTAATACAATTTCTACTTATATTGATAATAAATATATAAAAGCATCTGGGTCTAGTGTCGCAACTGCTTTTATTGCATCTCAAGCTGCTTTAGAGATTCAAAAACAGAAAAAAAATAAAAGTGATAAAATATCTCCTATTGATGTCTATAAAAAAATAATAAAGAAAAATAAATAATTAAAAGGGATATTGTCCCTTCAATATAATAATAAATAATAACAATGTTAATTTTTGATTTTAAAAAGGTATATTATTATGGAGGGGAGCCCCAAACAATTTGTTCCTCAAATTTGTAAATTAAAACATGAAGCTATTGATAAAGAATTTCGCAGCGTAAGAGTAGAAATAAAAAATATAGAAGAACAAGTAAAGCAAATTGAAGAATTAAAAAATAAATTTGATAAACATGAAATAATTTCTAAAAAAGATTTTGAAGAATTATCAGAAAAAATTGAAGTATCTATAGAAAGAATTAATAAAAAAATAAATGTTTTTGATATTGCTTTTAGAGGAAATGGTAAAGTTGGAATTTTTGAACAAGTTCGTGATATTAAAGAAAAAACAAATAATGTTGAAGAAAAATTTAAAAAAGTATATGAACATTGTTCGGATATGGAAAAAAAATATCAAGAAGTTGTTCAAATAAAGGAAAAATTAATAAGATTGTATAAAATTGTAAAATATGGTTTAATTGGTATGGCTATAATTATAATATTAGTAACAGGAGGAGAATATGCTAATATTAGATTGGGAGATAAAGTATTAAAAAAAATAAAAGATGTACAAAATAAATTAATATGGAATAAAGATTCTTTTTTTAAGATAGATAAAGAACAAAAAGACGAGAAATAAAGGTAAAATAAGAATAAAATAGAATAATAAATATTAAAAATTATTATTTTTGTAAGGTTTTTGATGGCAACTGCATATACAAATTATCAAGGAAAATTTGTTCAAGGGTATATAGCTGATTTAGTTATAAAAATTATTAATATTAATGGGATGCCTACAGATCCAATTGATATATCTTGTGTTATAAGCGGTCCTTTAGATGATACAAGTGCAATAGAAGAAGTAAAAGAAGGAGTACCTTTTCAAGTATCTACTGGATTTTATGTATTAGAATGGAAAATTCCTTCGGATCAAGTTGCTGGGGAATATCAAGCTAAATGGTCATATGTTTTAAATGGAAAAGATGTAGAAGTAATTCAAAATTTTGTTGTTTCAGAAGATACAGATGATCCATTTTATTATGGAGAAAGAATGAGAGCTTATACAGCAGCTTTAGAACATCATATTAATGCTGCTCAAAGTATTCCTATTTATTCAGAACAAGCAAAACAATCAGGAAATAATAAAAAATTCTATTTTTCATTTCCTCGATGGAATCCCACAACCAGTGGTATTAGAATTTATAGAAATGATAAAATAGTTGATATGGAAAATATTAATATAAATTATGATGAAGGATCTGTTAATTTTAATAATTCTTTATTAGAACAAGAAAATATAAAAGCAGATTATAATTTTAGATGGTTTAGTGATATGGAATTATTTAGGTTTATAATTAATGGAATTCAAAGCGTAAATGCTTTTCCTCCTCATTCTGCATATGGGGTAGATAATTTACCCAACAGATATGTTCCTGCTGCTTTATATGGGGCAGCTAAGGATGCCCTAAGGCAATTAATGATGTCTATCCAATTCCAAGAGCCTGCTCAGGTTTTTGGAGGCTCAGAAAGAGCAGATAAGGTTTTTAGTAATTTAGAAAGTTTAAAACAGAATTATGAAAAAGATTGGGAAAAATTACTAGAACAAAAGAAATTTGGACCTTATCCTAGTATTCATATTGTCAGTGTGCCCGAATATGCTCTCCCGGGTGGACGCTGTATCTCCTTGTCTACAAAGGGTTTATGTAAAATTGGAAGTTCTATTTTTGAGACAACAATGTCTAAAATTTTTGAATTATATAAGATATATGATAATATTGAAATTTTATCTCAAAATGATTATAATGGGATGGTTGTTTTTGTTCCGATTAATCATATTTGGAAATCTGGATATAAAAATGTTTATAAAATAAAAACAAAATTAGGACATAATATTAAAGCTAGTTATGAACATTTATTTTTTGTAAATAATAATTATATTCCTTTAATGGATATAAATATTGGAGATAAATTGATAGTTCATAATGGTAGTAATATAGAATATGATGAAGTAAAAAGTATAAATAAATTAAAAGTTAAAGAAATTATGTGTGATTTAGAGATTAATAGTACTTCAAATTTATTTGCAAATGGTATAAAATGTCATAATTCAAGATGGTTTAGGTACCTTTTCAAATAAAAAATTATAAAATCTTATTTTTTAGAGCTTTATCAAGGTATTTTTTATATAATTATTTTTTAAAGTATATACAACGTTATTTGTAATATAGGCGATTTAGTATTAAAAAAATAAAGCAATCAAATAATTTGTTTAACATATATAGGTAATTATTTTTACTAAAAAGAGAGTATTATGAATAAACACTATGAGGCAATCCATAAATATGATTTTTTGACTAAAGAGTTATTACAAGAAGAATATGTAGAGAATAATCTTACAGATAAAAAGATAGCAGAGAAATATAATATGCCTTCAAAAACCGTTGTATGGAGAAAAAGAAAAAAATTTGGAATAGAGAATAAATATAAGCGAAAATCAAATCAGAATGCTAGAGAAAACAGGAAGTTTTTTATTTCTAAGTATAAGGCAGAACAATTTTTAAAAGATGGATTAACATTTCAAGAAATATCAAAAAAAATGGGATGTAGTGTTATTGTTGTTAAAAGAAGATTTAAAGAATTAGGTTTGAGTCGATCACAAAGGCATGCTTCTCAATATCAATATTATAATATTGATTTAAATAATAATCAAAAACAGATGTTGATAGAAAGTTGTTTGGGGGATGGAACCGTTACTAAGCATGGAGCTTATTCTTGCTCTCATTCAATTAAACAGAAAGAATATTTTAATTATAAAAGAAATTTATTAAAACCCCTACACAATAATAAATTTCAAAAATATATTCATTCAGCAGTAGATAATTTAAATTTGGTTAATGATACTGAGTCATTGCATTTTACTACTGGTTGCAATAAGTATTTATATGAATTAAGAGATATTTATTATCTTGATGGAAAAAAGATTTTTCCTTATGAGTTCTTAAAAGATAATTTAGGAGCAGAAGGGCTATCTTATTGGTATTGTGATGACGGGGGAAGAAGTGGAGCTATATCTAATGTGTTTACAGATGAGTTGCCGTAAAGCCCACATGCTTTAGCTGTGGGATATAAGGCAACAATATCAAAAGTATTCAACACTATAATAAGAAAAATATTTTTAAAAATATTAAAATAATTAAAGGAATTTTATTATTATATCGACAATATATAGTTTGTGACAGAACCGGAACCTAAGTATTCCAGTCGATTAGGTTCTTCTTTCAAGAAGAAAGAAGTCT
>JAIPJN010000022.1 GCA_021734125.1 Patescibacteria group bacterium | reverse complement strand
CTTTTCTTCTCTGGATTATAATCTAGAGAAGAAAATCGCCCCAGAAATAATAATCTGGGGCTTTTTTATTTAAAGCATGTTAAATTAAGTGCAATCTTAGATAAAAACGTTAATATATAAAATTGGGTGGAATGCGCCTCGGCGCGTTCCCACATGAATTATACAATAAAACATTATTTTTCAAATTAAATGCACACAAATTAAATCTAATAAATTTAATTAATATTAAAATATATGTTATATTATATATATCTTAAAAATCTATCCTTTAAATAGGTAATATAGGGGGAATTATGAAAAAATTTATTTTGTTTTTAACATTACTAATTATTTTTACTTTTGTTTCTATTTTTGGGGGTATTATAATAAAATATATGTATTATAGATATAAAAAAAGGGATATTTTAAATAAATTATAATTTTTATATAAAAATACGTGTAAATTACATGTATTTTATTAATTAAACTTGCTTTATTTTTAAATAATACTATAATATAGTTTAAAATTTTATTAAGGAGGGAAAAATGATTTATAATAATTTACTAAAAAAAAGCTTTAGCTACCAAAAAAAATTAGCTAAAAGAACTAAAAGAATATATATTTTTGATAAAGATAGTAATTTTTCAGCATTTAAAACACTTATTAAAATAAATTTTCCAAATTTAACGGGATTAAATAGAAAAAATTTATTTATAATATCAAAAAATCAAAAATTACAAGAAAAATTTTTAGGAGATTATAATTCTTTTAAAAAAAATGCTAATACTTTTGAGGCTTTAGATTTCTTTATTATAGATATTCTTTTAAAATTTCCAGGTAAAATGAGAGTGAGAAGCTCTTGTTTTAAAAATGTTTTTACATTAACCTCTTACTATAATTCTAATAATAGAAACATTATAGTAAAAATGGTAATTTTATTAGGATTTTTTAGAAAAGAAACATATTTTTTTGAAAAAAGCTTAAAAGGGGAAATTTTTAAAAAAATTGATTATCTAAAACAAAAAGAGATAATTAATTAAATTCCAAAAATAATGGAATAAAATCGCTGACCTATCAAAAAATCAGCGATTTTTTATTTATTTTATTAAAACAAAAAAGAAACCTAAAAAATAGATTTTCTTATTTTCTTAGATTTTAAAAAATAGGGTGGTAGGGCGGAAGTTGTTATAATGTCGCACAATATACCTTTTACGACTATACATTTACGCAATCCTATATATAAGGCTTTTAAGGATTAGCTATCACGCAATTTTGTTAGAATTTTTTTAAAAAATATTGTAAAAAATATAAAAAATAAAAGTATTATATATAAATCAAATGGTCCATTCATAAAATTTTTGTAAAAATTGGATAAACTTTTCATTAAATCTTGTAATAAAAAATCCCCTTTTATAAGTGTTATAAAGTTAAACCAAATATTTTGGAATATAGATTTTATTATATATAAATCCACCATATTAAAATAATATTTTTGTTATAACGCATTTAAATGCGTCTTTTTGATTTCTGATTTTTAAAATATATTTTTAACCATTAGCCAGCCATAGCTTAACACTACAACTTACTATTATTTTTCAAATATTCAATATAACGCGTTTTTTGATTAATTTGAAGTAAATACTATACCTATAAGTTCATCCTTTTCTAGGATATTAAAATTATTTTTAATTTCTGTCAATTTTTTTAGTTTATTTTCTGGATATTCAATAGAAAATGCATATTTCATATCATCTATTCCTGCTTGTTTTTGTATATTTAAATAATAATTTATATAATTATTTAAAAAATCCGAATTATAATTTATTTTAAATGGTAATTTATATCTCAATCTTATTTCTTGGGTTTCTCCTGGTTTTAATAATGAAAAATTTCCAAAAATTGTTTTTCCTTCATTATTATAAATATAAGTACCTGTTTCTGTCTCAATATATGAATATTTATTTAAATTATCTAATTTATGATAATCTTCTTGTTTTATAGTTGAAATTTTTTCTGTATTTATTTTATTAAACCCACTATTTTCTATTAATTCACTTCCATAAGGCGTATAAATCCTAATAAATTCCCTATTTATTTTAATTTCTTGATCTTCTAACTCTTCAGTTTTTTCAAATTCCCTGTTTATTTTAATTTCTGAAATTATATCTCCATTAGTATATATTTTTATATTATGCTTTACTTCCCTATTTATAAATTCACTCGTCTTTCCCCCACCTATATTCGTATCTACAATTGCTAAATAATCTTCTATTTTATCCTCTTTTTGGCTAATTTTTGATATTTTTCCAGAAAAACCTAATTTAACAATATTTTCTTGTATTAACTGATCTTTACTATAAAGCATTATATTTTTTTTGTTTATAGAATCATTTATAAAATTCAAAAAATCAAAAATTTTACTTTCGTTTATATTAAAGATATCTTTAGAAACTTCTTCAAATAAAGAATTAATGATTTTTTTTGGTTTATTTGTATTTTTGTTTAAACTTACAATTTTTTGTATTTTTGCTGTTGGGTCTTCTGAATCTATAGTTATATCATATTCTTCTAATTTTATATTTCCAATTACAGAAAATAAGTCTTTTAAAATATTTGAATTTATTGCAATAATACCATCTACACTAGTTCTTGCAGAATTTTCAAAAAAATAATCTATAGTTTTAGCACTTTCTTCAAAATCAAAAAACCAATTTGAATCTTGTATCTCCCATTTTGGAGTCATTATATTAAATGGCTTAGGAGGCTTTATATTTTCATAAAAACCTGCTTTTAAATCATATATTCCCCCACCTGGAACTTCATATTTAACTATTTCTCCTTTATAAAAATCAACTAATGCATAACTCCCCATAAATCCTCCAGTTGCTCTTATTTCGTTAGAATTTTGAAATATTATTAAATATCTCTTTTTATCTTCTTCACCTAATATACTTGAAAATACATTTGAAGCCTTATTTATTTTTTCTATATTCTTATTTAAATTATAAATATTATCTTTCAACTCTAAAATATCTTCTTTATATTTTTTAGGTATAAACTTTATATTTACTGAGTTTATTATATTATTTATTGAATTTATATCATCTTCAATATATTTAAATTCATTATTAATAACAAAAAATTTCTCTTGTAATTTAGATTCTTTATTTAATTTTTTTAGTAAACCAAATATTCTATTTGATAAATCTTCACCATTTCTGGCTATTTTTTCTATATCATTTGTATTTATATTTGTTATAAATTTAGTTGAATTTAATATTTTTGGTAATATTTTAAGCTCATGCTTTAAATTATATATAGAATTAACTGCAAGATATATTTTTTTATTAGCATTTGTTATATCAGAATTAATAATATCTGAAACTCCATTTTTAGTCATTTCTTCCGCATATGCTATAGAAGTTTTTAATTTTTTAGTATCTTTATTAATTCTTAAAAATGTATCTAAAGAAAAAATTAAAAATAATATTATAAACAAAATAATGATAAAGTTCTTTACATTATTTTTCCAATAGTATTCTGGTAATTTTTTTATTCTAATATTTTTTAAGTTTTTTATTTTTCTTAAAAAATAATTTTTAAATTTCATTAATTTTCTTTTTGTTTTACTAAAAAAATAACTTAAATTAAATGTTTTATTATTAATATATAACTTAAAATCTCTTTTATCCCCTATTTCTTGCTTAAAATATTCTATATGTTCTTTTAAAAAATAAATAGGATCATCAAAAATATCCTCTAATTTTTCCCTAAAATTAGACTTTTTTTTATTTTTAAATAATTTCTTATATTTCTTAATCATCTATTTTTTTAATATCTACACCAATCTTTTTTAATTTATTTTCTATTTTTTCATATCCTCTATCTATTATTTCTGCATTATGTATTATAGTTTGGCCTTCAGCTATTATTCCTGCAAGTATTACTGCAGCTCCTGCTCTTAAATCTAAACTATTTATTTCAGTACCATATAATTTTGTTATTCCTGAAATTATTGACCTATGCGGATCAGCTATAATAGCACTTGCTCCCATTTTTATTAATTCATTTATATATCCCATTCTACCTTCATATATAGAATCGTGTATAATTGTAGTTCCTAAACATTGAGTAGCAAGAACTCCTATTGGTGATTGTAAATCTGTAGGAAATCCTGGATAGGGATAAGTTTTAATTTCTCTTATTGCTTTAAGATTTGGATTATCTTTTACTAATATACTATTTTCATTAATTTTTAATTTAACCCCCATTTGTTTAGCTCTGCAAATAAAAGAATCTAAGTGATCTGGATTTAAATTATCTACTAATATTTCTCCCCTCGTAATAGCACCTAAAACTAAGTATGTTCCTGCTTCTATTTGATCAGGAATAATTTTATATGAAGTTCCATGTAGTTTTTTTACACCTTCTATTTCTATTATATGACAACTTTCTCCAAATTTTATTTTAGCACCACATTTATTTAAAAAAGAACATAAATCATAAACATGAGGCTCACAAGCTGCTAATTTAATTAAGGTTTTCCCCTCTGCCATAACAGCAGCAATTATAGTATTTTCTGTTCCTGTTACTGAAAAATCAGGAATTACTATTTCATTTCCTACTAAATTTTCTGCTTTAAATTTATATTCACCTCTTCCTTCTTCTAATTTTACACCTAATTTTTTTAATGCTTCTAAATGATTATCTATTGGTCTATTTCCAATAATACATCCTCCAGGTTCTGGTAAGTTTACTTCTTTAAATTTTTTTAATAAAGATCCTAATAAAAGTATAGATCCTCTAAATTTTTTCATCGTTTGTTTATCGATATTTTCTGGATTTATATTTTTTGCATTTATAATAAAAGAGTTACTTGATGTTTTTTTTATTTTAACGCCAAGGCTTTTCATAATTAGAAACATTTTTTCTATATCTTTTATATCTGGAACATTAGATATTTCTACATTATCTTCAATTAAAAGACATGCAGATAGTATAGGTAAGGCTGAATTTTTCATACCCGAAACTTCTATTCTACCATTTAATTTATAGCTTTTATTTATAATAAATTTAGACATAAATCTGTTTTTTAGATATAATTAACTAACTAAAATCTTTATTTATTATATCATTTTTATCTTTTTAATAAAATGAATATCCTTTTTAAGAGAATTTTTATTTGTATTTTGTTTACTCTTTTTTTATTCACTATTTTTTTTGTTTTAACTTTCTTTAATGGTTATGAATTTGATATGGAAAAGTTAAAATTTGTTAGAACTGGTAGTTTATATATAGAAACTTCACCTAAATCTGCTAATCTTTATTTAAATAATAAAAAATTTAAAGAATCTACGCCTCTTATAGTAAATCATCTATCTTCTGGTAAGTATGAGATTAAAATTAAAAAAAGTGGTTATAAAACATGGAAAGATAATATAGAAATAAACTCTGGGGAAGTTTCTTTTTTTGAATATGAATTAATAAAAGATAATATAAATTTAACTTATTTACAAAATCTTTCTGATAATTATTTTATTTCAAAATCTGAGAATTATATTGTATATTCTTCTCAAGAGTCAGATGATACTTTTTATAATATATATTTATATGATCTTGAAAATAATATAAATACTAAAATATATGAATTAGAAAATAAATTAGAAACTATTATTTGGGGTGCTGGTTCTGAAATTTTTTTCTTAAAAGATAATAAAGATAATTTTTTTTATTATAACTCTATAGATACCTTTAATATTAGTGATAAATTCTCTATAAATATAAAAAATATTTATCCTAATTTGAATAATAAAAATGAGGTAATTTTAGAATCTGATAAAGATATTTTTATATTAGATTTATATTCTTATAATTTAAAAGATTTAAAATTAAAAGAAAATTATTCAAAATTACTATTTTACAGTAATAATATATTAACTATAAATGAAAATTCAATTAAAATTTTTGATAAAGAAAATTTAAATTTACTAAATGATTTTTCTATACAAGGTTTAAAAAATATTGATATAGTTGATGATTTTTATGTAATTTCAGATTATAAAGATAATTTACATTTTTTAAATCAAAATCTTCAAGAGCTTTTCAAAACTTATGGTAATAAATATAAATATAATGAAAATCAATTTTTAATTTTTAATAATAATGAAATAAAATTATTTGATGCCAATTCTAGTTCAGAAAGACTTTTATCAAGATATGGAAATAAAATTTTAGATGCTAATTTTTATAAGAATGAATATATATTATATTATATTGAAAATGATTTAATATTAAAAAATATTAAATATAATAATAATATTTATTTAATGAATAATTTAGAAAATCTTAATAATATAATAAATATAAATAATAATATTTATGTTATTAAAAAGATTGATGAGAAAAATATATTATTTAAAATAAAACTTTAATCTTTTTTATTAAGCTCTTTTTGTCTAATAAATGAATTTGCTTTATATAAAGACTCAAAAGTACCAGCATCTATCCATTCTCCATTTATTTTTTTTACTTCTAATTCATTCAGACTCATATATTGTTTATGAATTTCAGTTATATCTGTTTCATCTCTAAATAATGGTTTAACATTATTAGCAAATTCTGAAACTCTATTATCATAAATATACATTCCAGTTATTGCTAAATTACTTTTGGGGTTTTTGGGTTTTTCTTCTATAGAAATCGCTTTATTATTTTCATTTACTTCTACTACTCCAAATCTTTCAGGGTCTGAAACTTCTTTTACAAAAATTTTACCACCTTTTTTAAAATTTTTTATTTCTTCTGAAAAATCTTCTTCAAAAATATTATCACCCAATATTAAAACAACATTATCATCTCCAATAAAATCTTTTCCTATAATAAATGCTTCGGGAAGACCTTTTGGTTCATCTTGTATTTCATAGGTAAATTTTGCTCCAAATTCTTTACCTGAGCCTAATAATCGCATAAAATCTCCAGGTCTATCATTTGATACTATTATTAAAATTTCTTTTATTCCACTTTTTAATAATGTTTCTAATGGAAAAAATACCATTGGTTTATTATAAACTGGTAGTAATTGCTTACTAGTTATTTTAGTAAGTGGATTGAGTCTAGTTCCTCTACCACCAGCAAGTATTATTCCTTTCATAAAATTATTTATTATTTATAACTTTAATTTATAATAAACTTATAAATTTAATTGTCAATATTATTATTTTTTAATTTTTCTATTTTTTCTTCTATTTTCAGCCAATTTTCTTCATTTTTTTGTAATTCTTTTTCTAGTTCATTTAGCTTTTTAGATAGTTTCACAGTTTCTTCTTTACTTATATTTTTTGCAAATTCCATTAATATTTTATCTTTTTCTTCTTGTAATTTTTTATTTTCATTCTCTATTTTTGATCTTTCTTTTGTATATTCTCTTGTTTTTTGATTATTATTTACTTTTTTTATTTTATTTTCTTTATAATTATCTTCATTTATATTTTTTACTTCTTTTGAATTTAATTTTAAAAAATAAAGATAATCTTCATAATTTCTTTTATGATGAACAATTTTTTTATTCTTTATTTCTAATATATTTGTTGCTAATTCTCTTATAAAGTACCTATCATGACTTATAAAAAATATTGTCTTATTACATTTTTTTAAAGCACTACTTAATAGATCTTCTGTTTCAAAATCTAAATGATTTGTTGGCTCATCTAATAATAAAACTTCATTTTTTGTAAGTAATAGTCCAGCCAAACAAAGCCTTGCTCTTTCTCCTCCTGATAATATAGATACTGGTTTTCCTAAGTCATCTTCTTCAAATAAAAAATTACTGGCCATTTTATAAATTTCACCTTTATTTATAGCCCCTGAAAATGATTTTAAATAAGTTTCTATTGTTTCTTTTTCGTTTAGTTCTTTTAATATATCTTCTGAGTAATAATCTATATTTATATTATTTTTCCATTTATATTTTCCACTTAAATTTTCTAATCTATTTGATATTGTTTTTAAAAAAGTTGACTTCCCTTCCCCATTTTCTCCTAATATTGCAATTTTTTTACCTGAATTAAATTCTAAATTAATGTTATTTGCCACTTCTTTATCTTTATATCCTATTTTTAAATCAAAAGTTTTTAATATTACACCTTTTTTCTCTTCAATATTTGGTATATTAATTTTTACTTTTTTAAAATCACTTTTTATTTTTACTATATCTTTTTCTAATTTATTTATTTGTTTTTCTTTTGATTTTGCACTTTTTGCTAAAGTTGCTTTAGCTCCAAATCTATCCACAAATTTTTGTAGGTGTTTTTGTTTCCTCTCTATTTTTGTATTTTGTTTTGTTTCTGTATCTATTTTTTTATTTTTGTACTCTAAGTATTCTTCTATATCTCCTTTATAAAGAGTTGTTTCACCTCTATCTACCTCCAATGTTATATTGCATGTATTTTTTAAAAATTCTCTATCATGAGATATTATTAAAAATGAAGCTCTGCAGTTTTTTAAAAATTTTTCTAATAATATTAATGTATTTAAATCTAGATAATTTGTAGGTTCGTCTAATAATAATAAATTTGGTTCAAATAATAGCATTGCTATTAATTTTATTCTCATTTGATAACCTCCAGATAGCTCTCTTATTTCTTTTTCTAATTTATCTTTTTTTATATTAAATTGTCCTGCTTGTTTTTCACATTTCCATTTTTCTTGTTTTGTGTATCTTTGTAAAAATTCTATAACTATTTCATCTTGAGAAAATGGATCGTATTGTTCTAAATACCCTATTTTTGTATAGCTTGGTATATTTACTAATCCCGAATCTTTTTCTTCTTTTCCTGTTATTATTTTAAATAATGTTGATTTTCCTGCTCCGTTTTTTCCCACTACTCCTATTTTTTGTTTCTCATTAATATTAAAACTAGCGTTATTAAATATAACGCTAGTTCCATACATTTTACATAAATTTTTTATTTGTAATAATACATCCATATAAGTAAAAACTTTGTTATTTTATTTTTTATTAAAAAATTATTTTGGAGCCATTGTGCGGGTTTGAACCGCAGACCTCATCCTTACCATGGATGCGCTCTACCAACTGAGCTACAATGGCATTTATTATAAATTATTTAATATTTCTATATATTTTTTATTTCCAATTTTTATTATTTTATTTAAATTATCCCCAATTTCTAATCTTAAATCTTTATTTTCTGATAATTCTTTTAATTTATTTAAAAAATCTTTTTCTAAAAAATTATTTTGATAATATATCGGAATATTATTTTCCATTATTTTAACATTTTCTTCTTGATGTCCTGGTAATGGAAGTATTATACATGCTTTAGAAATTGCTGAAAGCTCAGTAAGCGTTCCTAATCCAGCTCTAGTTACTACTACATCTGCTAAATTAAATAATTTATCAGTTTCTTTTGAAAATTCTGTTATTATATAATCTTTTTTATCTATCATGTCTTCTGGAAGTTTCCCTTTCCCAAATAAATGTATTACAAAATAATTTTTTAATATAAAATCAATATTTTTTAATATTAAATTATTTATAAAAACTGAACCAGTTCCTCCTCCTGTAATTAATAAAATTGGTTTTTCTGTTTCTATATTAAAAAGTTTCTTTAAATCTGTATTTTTATATTTAAATATTGAATTTCTAACTAAATTTCCAGTTTTTATAACTTTATTTTCATATTTTTTATAATCTATTTTTGATTTATCAAAAGTAATTGTTATTAAATCAGATTTTTTAGACATTAATTTATTAGCAAGCCCAACTTTTAAATCTTGTTGATGAATAATAGTTTTTACTTTTAATCTACATCCTGCATAAACTAATGGAACACAAACAAAACCTCCTGCTGTTAGTATAAATTTGGGTTTATATTTTTTAATCAATTTAATTGACTGAAAATAAGCAATAATTAAATTTATAGGAATAAAAAAATTTCTAATATCAAAATATCTTCTTAATTTATCTGATTTTATTGATAAAAATTTTATATTTTCTTTTTCTATAATATCTTTTTCTGGGCCATTTTTAGTTCCAATCCATACAAAATTATAATCTTTATTATTAGATTTTAATTCTTCATAAAGTCCTAATAATGGAGTAACTGATCCTAAAGTCCCGCCACCTGAAAAAAATATAGTTTTATTGTTTTCCATAGGGATATTGTATAATATTATAAAAAAAATAGGAAGTTTTATACTTCCTATTTATTATGGTAGCTTGAAATTATTTATTATTTCCCTTGATGCAACATGAGAAACAACAAATAAACTTCTGATAAAATCTACTAATCTTTCAAGAAGATTTAAGAAAATTTTCTCTAAGCTTGGTATTTCTGAAAGATTAAAAATTATTATTATAACTAATACTATAATAGTTATAATAAACAGGACTTTAAATAAAAAAGTTGATGTTTTATTTGCTATGTACATAATTTCCTCCTTTTTTTGTATTTAATTTTATAAAATTGGAGATAATAACTCTTTAATATACCAAGAAATAGCTTGTATTATATTATTAGCTTTATCAGGATTATTTTTTATAAAACTAATAGAAGTCATCACAATAAATGAAATAAATAAACTTGCTATTAAAAAGTCTATAACAAAACCTTCTAAATTTTTTATTTTCATAATTTCCTCCTTATATTTTGAATATTGATTTATAACATTTTTTATATAAAATGTCAATGTATTTTGGTAATTTATATTGTAGGGGCGCATATTGTGCGCCCGATAAATAAAATATTAAAATATAATTTATAAAAAATATATATAAAAAAATGTGTGCAAATTTATTAAATAACATTAATATATAAAATTATGGGTGGAACAGGACGACTTTGTCGTCCTGTTCCTACATAAATTATGAAATAATATTATTTTTTAAACCAAACGCACATCAAATCACGTGCAATTTTATACGAAAACGTTAATGGATAAATATTGTAGTGACCAACGATCGTTGGTCACTACGGGAATTATAAATATAACAAAAATAAGCAAAATATACGTTAAAATTTTTATATAAAAATGTTAATTGCAATAAATTGGGTGGAACAGGACGACTTTGTCGTCCTGTTCCTACATGAATTATAAAATAAAATATTATTTTCAAATAAAACGCACATCAAATCACGTGCATTTTTATATAA
>JAIPJN010000021.1 GCA_021734125.1 Patescibacteria group bacterium | reverse complement strand
TTTAATAATAATATTAATTTTTCTGTTTTTATAGTACTATTCATAACTGTAATAGAATCTACTAAAAAACAAATAATATCGTCTTGAATTTTTTTTTCTCTATTTGCAAAGAAATTTTTAATTAATTTTATTATTTCATTTCTATTTAATTCATTTTTAAAAAAATGGAATTCTCCATTTTGTTTTACGACATCAATAAATTTTTTACTTTTAGTCTCTAAATTATTAAATATGACACAACAATTATTAGGAATCTTACCTATAATATTTTTAATAAATAAATTTCTAATTTGAGATTTAGATTTATTTTTAAATTTTGGCCAGTCATTAATAATAATTAATTTAAACTCATTAAAACAATCTAATTCTTTTATAATATTCAAAATATATTTAAAAGAATGTTCATCATCAAAAACATATAAATTATAATCTTTTATTTGTTTTTTTATTTGTTTTATAAAATTTCTTCGACTAAACCAATTTCCTTTTATATAATATAATCGTTTCATATTATTTTTTAATTATTCGCTAGTCATTGCAAAAAGAATTTTAAATTTTTCTGTAATATTTTTTGCCTCATTTATATTATCATCATATTCTATAAGAACAGGTCTATTTCCCCCTTCTTCTTTATAGCCATCATATTTCATTGTTATTATATTTTTTTTACTATCACAACTTTTTATCATATCTCTTATATAAGTAGAATTACAATGAAAATAACTATCTTCTTTCATTTTACTTTTACCATCAATAGGAATATTAGCTTTACATTTTTTCTTAGTTAAAGTTTGAATTAAAAGTTGTTCGTTATCAATATCATTTTTTACTTCTGTATTATGTACATCATGAGAAGATTTTAGTTCATGATTATCAGAAGCTTCAATTCCTTTAACTATATATTGCCAATCATTTGCATTTGTCATAACTGTATTTTCATATTTAGAATTCAAAAACTTATCAACATTTTGAGGTTTCCCAGCTGTATTAAGTCCTACCAATACAATAGATTGTCCATCATATTCTATAACAATTTGAGCTGGATTTTCCGCTTTATTAACATTTTCAACAGCTTCTTTCAAAAGAATAGAATCGCAAGATGCTTTTTCTAATATTTTTTGAACAACATCAACGCTTTCTTTAGGAATTATAAAAACTTCTTCTGATTTATATTGTTCTGTAATCGCTTTTCCTTCTACATCACTAATTGCAAACTCTCCTCCTGTCCCTGCCATAAAACGAATTGAATCTTTTTTAGTCTGAACAATAGTACACATATATTTTCTATTAGTTTTAGCAATTCCCATTGCAAATTTTACTTTATTTACTCCATTTACAAAAACCTCTCTATTTATTCGAACTGTCTTTGCAAATTCTGGAGCTTCCATAGGCATTCTAACACCATCTGTTATTAAAGAAACAGATTGTTCTCTTTCAGGATTAGATACCAAATTAATTATTAATTCCCCATTTCCACTTGAAACATTAATATCTTCTGAAGGAGGAAATGCTTGAAGAACGTCCATAAGTTCTTTAGAATTAACAGTTGCGGTACCTTCAGCTTTACACTCATAATTTAATTCATCAATATATTTATCTATAATAGGAGAATTAGAAACAAGATATTTCCCATTTGATTCAACTATCATTTTATCTTTTAAAACATTTAAAGTAAGTTTTTCTTTATCTTCAAATTCATTGTCATTAGATGATAATGAAATTAAATATGCAGGCTCTATTCCTTTTAAAAAAGATTTTGTTTTAATTTGAAAGTTTACTTTATTTACAACTTTTTTATTATCATTCTTTTCTTCTACCATAGTATTTTCCATTAATTATTTCTCCTATAATATTTTTTTAAAATAAATTTTCTAACAACAATTATAGCATTTTATATTTCACTTTTAAATCATTTTCCATATTTTTCAAAAATAATTTGAGCTTTTTGTTTAATTCTTGATAATGCATTATCAACGCTTTTTTTATTTATTTTTTTATCTTGCCCCTCATAATATTGATTTATAATATTCTTAATTTCTTTATAAGAATATTTTCTTGCATATAATAAAAAAACTTTTTTTTCAAAATCCGATAAATCATTAAATAATTTACCAAATAATTGTTCATAATATTCATTATTTTCAATACTATTTAATAATGATTTTTTGGAGAAACTTAATATATTTGATAAATATAAATTATCATCATAATTACTATCATTATCTTGATTTATAGAAATACCAATATTTAATGCTTTTTTCTTATTTTGATAACTTGATTTTAATATAGTTGATAAATGTCTTCTAATACACAAAACAGCAAAATTATCAAATGGGTAAGGCTTTTTCTTCCCTTTTCTTCTTGTGTAATCACTTCTATTCTCTTTAAAATCCGGAATAGCTTTATACCTTAAAGCATATAAAGCCTCTTGATAAATATCATCTTTTGTATGACCAGGTATATTAAATTGATTAATTATATACATTATTTTCAATTTAATTCTACTTATTATCTCTTCATAAGCTTTATTAATTTTATCTTTTCTTTTTCTTCCTTTACTTCTTACAATAAGTACTAAATCTATTAATGTTAATTCTTCAATATCTTTATTTTTATGAAATTTTTTTGACATTATAAACAGTCCTTTATTGATAGTTTAATTACTAATATATCGTCAATAAAAGACTGTTTAATTTATTTTTTATTTTTTATTACAGATATTATTGAATTTACTACAAATTGATTTAATAAAACTTCTGGATTCATATTTAATTTTAATCCTTTACTAACATCTACCATGTATGATAACATATCACACAAAACTTCCCCAGAAGTAATTTGTTTTTTTTGATAAAGATATCTTTTAATTTCAGATTCACTAAAATTAAGATCTTTCATTTTATCTTTTGATAAAAAAGCAATCATTAAATTATTAATATATAAATATAAATTATCAATAATTATTCCAGCATCTTTTCCATCTTTTAAGATTGAATTTATATTTAAAAAAGCTTTATGAGTTTGCCCCTCAAATATAGAATTAATTAATTCAAAATATACTTTTTCAGAAACTGTTCCCATCGCTTTTTTTGCATCTTCAGCAGTAATTTTTTTATTTCCTACATAATTTACCATTGTTTGTAAATTTTGAAGAGAATTACGGACACTTCCTTTCGCAACTTTTGACGCAATAGATAAAGCTTCATCATCACATTCAATATTTTCATTTTTTACAATTTGATTTAGATTAGTATACATGCTCCGCCAATCTACTTTATTAAATTTAAATGTAATACATCTACTCCTAATAGTATCTTTAATTCTATGTAATTCTGTTGTAGCAAATATAAATTTAACAAACTCAGGAGGTTCTTCAATCATTTTTAAAGCAGCCTCAGCAGCCCCTCCTGTTAATCTATGTGCTTCGTCTAAAATAATATATTTTGTTCTACAGTTGATAGGACAATGATAAATTTCTTTATTAATATTTCTAATATCCTCTATCCCTCGATTTGAAGCAGCATCCTTCTCTTGTACTTCAAAAGATTTTCCTGAAAATATTTCTTTACAATTAGTACACTTGCCACATGGATTTAAAGTTCTTCCCTTATCACAATTTTCCATAGCTGCTACAATTCTACCCACTGTTGTCTTACCCGTCCCAAATTGACCTGCTAAAATATAAGCATGATGCATAGAATTATTTTTAAAAGCATTTGTAAAAGATTTTGTTACAACATCTTGTCCTATCACATCAGCTAATTTTTTAGGACGATATTTTATAGTTAATGGTTGTTTCATATTATCCTTTTTGAAAACTTTTAAGAGCTTTATTAAAACTTTTTGAATGAATTTTTGTTATTATTTTATTTATTATTTTTTCAGCTTCTGTTCTTTGTTCTTCTAAATTCATCTGAGAATTATTTAATAAAAAACAGTCTTCAAATTTATTAAATTTAAAATGATTTAATGCTTTTTCACTCCAATGATTATCTTTAAAAATTTGTCTGCTTAATCTAATTACAAATCCACTATTATCTATAATTCTATGAATTTCTTCAGAAAATCTAACATCAGGAATCATAACTACTTTAGCATCTATTTTTTTTAATTTATTAAATAAAACATTAATCCAAATATCATTTTTAAAAAAATCACGAAAAATATCTGTGCCTACAACTTGTAAAATTTCTCTTGCGGTTATTTTTCCTTTTCTAGGAACAAATGGAATATTCAAAAATTTGATTTTACTATATTTCCATCGAATAAAAAAAGGCATCTTCTCCCAATAATAATTAGTAAAACTATCCTTATCTTCGTTAGAACCATATACTTGATTATATAATAATCCTAATTTATCTATACACATTTCTTTTAAAGGATCTGCAAAATTGATTATTTTAATATCTTTTTCATTACAATAATTTTTTGCCAAATACTTTTTAAGATGTTTAGCGATATCATCTTTACCGCTTTGTTTTTTACCGCTTAATCCTATTATTAATTTATTCATATTATTTTTTAATTAAATTTTAAACTTTTTTTATAAAATAACAAACTTTATCTTCTAATTCAGGAGAATCTATTCCTATTAATTCCTTTTTCATACGATTAACATTTGTAGCAATCCATTTTTCTGAATTTTTTCCATTCAAAATTTTTCCACAATAAATTTTAGGAATATTTTTATCTATTATATTTTCCATTTTTAACACTTTATCTGTTCTTGCATCTATTACCATATGTTTTGTAATTGGTTTCCCTGCATAATAATAGTCATTGTTATCAAATATAACCATATAAGATTCCCAATTATCTTCTTTTTCCTCATTGGTCAAAGCATTATCTATATTATCATTTTTTAATAATTCTTCCCCTTTTTTAAAAACATCTTCAATGTTATTCTCTGTAGCATGAATTTGATTTTGACCATATCCATCTCTACTCCACAACTGATATTTAGCCATTACTAGACTCCTTTATAAAAATTTTATTTCAATATCATATCGACTTTTTTTAATATATATAATAGTTTGAAATATTTCCCAAAAAAATAATGAAAAATATTCCAAACTATTTTTAAAGTTACATTGTTTTCCAATTGATATCTTCTTCCAAAATATCAGGAACATCAACTTCATCAATATAATCAACTGTTTTAAATGTTCTAAACATTTTACCATATCCTTTGACATCAGGATGGTTTAATTTTCCTATTTCATCTTCGTTAGGAATGTCATTTAAAATATCCATAACAAGTAACAACTTATGCTTTCTATCCATGTTATCCCAATCACTTGCATAAATAATTGCATACCAACCAAAAGGAGAATGCATATAAATAGGCATTCTAACAGGAATAGTTTTATGCAATTCTTTTTTTGTCTCAGGACGCTCTTTATTTGTTATTTTTACACAACAAACCTTTTCAACATTTGCTTCTACCACATGTGGATATTTATCTGCTACTTTTTTTGCTAATTCTTTGAAATCTTGTGCTTCTTCATACTGAGGAGCTTCTTTTGCCATAATACTGCCCTTTCATCTAAAAAATAATAAATAATTTTCAATTTATTATATATTACCATTAATTTAATCACTTTCAAATAAAAAATATTAATTTAATAAAAATTTAATTATTTATTTATGATTACCCATCTGTTATCCATTTCGATTTGTCCATTATTTATTTTTTTAATATAATTAACACATTCTGAAATATTATTAAATATTTCAGATTTTTCCATACTAGCAATTAGCCATCCTGGTATTTGAGATTTATTTTGTCCTTCTCCCATTATAACAAAAATAGGCTTATTTTGTCGTTCTGCTGTATTATATTCATCATAAGAACCACACATATGAACATTAATATCAATATAAATAATAAACAAATCACACCAATCAACTCCTCTTAAATCATATCTTCTAAATTTCTTTACAAATTTCTTTGCTTCATCCCATTTCCCTTGCGAAATTAATTTTTTTAATTTTATTTTTTCAGTTCCAATTTCAGATCCTAATCCTTCGGGTTTATCAGTAGGATCAAAAAAATTGACATCAAACCCTATTTTGTTAATTTCTTTTTTAATTTTTTTTCTCCATCCAACTCCATCATCTTCAACTCTATCAATAGGACCAGAAAGAAAAATATTAATATTATTTAATTTATTCATTTTTATATTCCTGTATATCTAAATTTAATTTTGTATTTCTATATTTTTTCATTAGATTATAATCAATCTCCCCTTCACATCCATGAGCAATTCTATTAATTTCTTCATCAAAATCTTCATTATTTTCTAATTTCTTTTCATCATCCCAATATGCGAAACAATCATTTTTATTATTAACACATATATCACTAATTTTTATAATATTATTTTGATTAATTTGAACCAATAATTGATAGATTAATTTTTCTTCCTGTTTAAAAAACATTTCATTTATTTCATCAAAATCTATAGCTAAAAGATTAATAGTATCTGATTTTATATTAAATCCCCATTTAAAACAATATATATTTTTTATAAGTTGAATTCTATATTGAATAGTATTCTGTACTCTACGCCTTTTTTGCTTTTTAGCTCCTGACTTCTTTTTTATATTTCCAATTTTCCAATTATCTATATCATATAATCCAATGTTATTTATTTTTAAATTAGTTTGAAAAATATTATATTCTAATTCTTTAGTTATAACATCTTTCCATTTCATATAAAAAGGAGATAAACTATTATATTTTTGTTTAAATTTTAAATAATTTTTTTCTTTTCTAAAAAATTCATAACTATTTATTACATGAGTAATAAAAACTCCTTTATTTCTTTCATCTGTTATTATATCATTAGGGTCAAAAAAACAACAAAACTCTTGAAAAATATGAGATTTATCCAAAGAATTAAAATATAATAATATTCTTAGAGATTTTTTTTTATAATAATCTCTAATTATATTCATAATTTTTTTTATTTTTTCTTTCTTTTTTTCCATTTCTTTTTTCTTTTTTTGAATTCTATTTTATCTCCATTCATATCATAGAAACCTTTGCATTTATCATCCTTATTAAAATTACGACATCCTAAAAATTGGTTTCCTTTACGATTAGTCCTAATAATAAAATTTTCTCCACAATTAGGACATTTATGTTCGCTATATTCAAATTCTTTTTTCTTTTTTTCTATAGGTTTTTTAGTTTTAGGATCTACATCAGCTTTATAATCACAATCTTTTTCTTTTCTATTTGAACAGGAATAGAATGGGCCATATTTACTATATTTCAAAACTAGATATCCTTCGTCTCCATTTTTTTTACATTTGGGACAAGGATAATCTGTTTGGCTTCTATTATACTTAATTTCTTTAGCACTTTCAATATCTTCTTTTAATCTAGTCCAAAAACTATTTAAAACTTCTGTTTTATCAATATTTTCAGAAGCAATATTATCTAAATTTTCTTCCATATTTTTAGTAAAATCTAAATCAATAAAACAAAAATTAGCTTCAATCAAATAATCAGAAACTCTTATCCCTTTTTCAGTTGCAGCCAAAGCTTTCTTTTTCTTTTCAATATATTTACGATTTAATAGGGTTTCTATAATAGATGAATAAGTAGATGGTCTTCCTATCCCTTTATCTTCCAAAGTTTTAATAATAGATCTATTATTATATCTTGAAGGGGGACTAGTAAATTTTTGTTCTTTATTGATATTGATTAAATTAACTTTTTCATTTTTTTCAAACTGAGGAATTTCTTGTCCTTCATTTTTTCCATAATCCCAAACTTTTCTCCATCCATCAAAAACAGTAGTGCTCCCAGTTGCAGACAAAATATATTTATTATTACAAGAGAATTCAACTTTAGTTCTTGTTTGTATCATTTTAGCCATTTGAGAAGCAACAGTTCTTTTCCATATTATTTTATATAAATTATTTTCATCTCGTCCATTTACATTTTCAATATCCAAATCAGTAACTCTTATTGCTTCATGAGCTTCTTGAGAACCTTTTTTATTTTTAAATCTATTTATATGAGAAGACATATAAGAATTATCATATTTACTTGCTATTTTTGTTCTTATTTTATCAACAAATTCAGGAACTATATATGTAGAATCAGAACGAATATAACTACAATATCCATCTTGATATAATTTCTGTGCCATACTTGCAGTTTTTTTTGCTCCCCACCCAAGAATAGAAGCTGCTGATTGATATAAAGTAGATGTTGTGAATGGAGGATAAGGATTTATATTAACATCCTTTTTTTCATATTTAGAAACAATGATATCTTTATCATTTAATATTTTACAAATTTCATCTGCTTGTTTTTTATTTTTTATTTTATATTTATTAGGTTTTTTTAATAAGGCATTAACTTTTTCTTTATTATATTTTTCTAAATCAACATCAATTTGCCAATATTCTTCAGGAACAAAATTTTGTATTTCTTTTTCTCTTTCTGCAAAAATTTTCAAAGCTGCAGATTGTACTCTTCCTGCTGATTTCCCTCCAGTAGCTGTTTTGGTTAAATAACTACACTTATACCCCACAATACGATCCAATATTCGTCTTGTTTCATAACTTCTTACCATAGGCATATTTATGTCAGATGCATTTTCTATTGCATTTAATACAGCGTTTTTAGTAATAGAACCTGTTACTGCTCTTTTTATTTGAACATTTTCAGGTAAATACCTTGATATATGCCATGAAATTGCTTCCCCTTCTCTATCTTCATCTGTCATTAAATATACAATATCTGCTTTCTTGGCTTTGTTTATAATTTTATTAATTACTTTTTCTTTTCCTGGCATTATATCATAAGTAGGTTCAAAAGATTTTCTTATATTAACATTTAAACCCTTAGAAGGTAAATCAGCAACATGCCCAACTGACGCAACTACATCATAGTTCTTCCCTAAAAAAGTTTTTACTTTATTAACCTTTCCAGGACTTTCCAAAATTACTAAATATTTTGCCATTATTAAATTCCTATATATTAATTAATTGTTCTTTTATATATGTACTAAAATTATTATGAATACTATATTCTTTTTCAATATTTATTATACTATTTATTAAATATTCTTTAAATTTATATTTATCTTTTCTTCTGCAATCATCAGATTCTGAATCAAACCAATTATTTTTTTCCATTATCTCAATTTGTTGTTTTATATTTTTATTATTTAATTTCATATGATCTTTTTTAAATAAGGGTATTCCTATCTTGGCATGATTAATAGGAAAGATTATAGCATTAGCCTCCTGAAAATCAACAGTTAATAGATGATGGAATTCAACGCCTTGATTATAATATTTTCCATCTATATTTACATTAGTTTGTAATTCAATATTTTTAATTTGCTTTTTAGTTATTCTTTCTTCTTTCATCCATTTTTTATATTCTACAACAACATTTAAATCATTGAATAAAGAATTCCACAATTTATTTATAAAAATAATTTTATTATAATATTTATCTACAGAAGAAAAACAATTGTTATTTTTATTAAATATAATATAATTCCAGTTTTTCCATATCTTCTTTTTATCTTCTTTATTATATGCTTTTTTATTATATTCAGAATTTGGTTTATTTATATGAAAAGAATACGTATCACTTCTTTTTATTGCATTACAACAATTCTTATCTATCAAAACAATTGTCTGATTACCATGATTCCAATTCCCTCCTTCTTTCCATGCTCTTAACAAATATATTCTAAGAATATTTATTTGAGTTCTATTTAGTTTCAAATTTGGTAATTTTTGTTTAATGAATCTTTTAAATTTATTATCTGTTTTATCTTTTAATAGATTTGAATGCATATTTATTTGAAAAGCATCTATAGGTTCTAATCTTTTTCCCTTATTAAAATATTTTTCAAAACACTTTTCATCAAATTTGCCAAGAGTTTTAAAAATAAATTCTTTAAAACTCTTTTTAATATATTCATTTTTTAATTTATCATTAGAAATATTAAAATAAATAATATTATTTTTTCTATCTTCTTCATTCCACCAATCAAAATTAATAAATCCAATTTCCTTAATAATTCTATATAAATCCATTGTTGCTCTGCTATAATCATCTTCTCCCCCAGTAAAAGTTATTCTGCACCAATTATTATTTGCCCAATCTATCCACTTAAAACAACGATTAACAGGGAACATAATTCTTCCAGAGGTTCTTCCTTCTCCATCTATAAAATTCTTTTGATTATAATATTCTATCGTTCTTATTTCATACATACTATCCCACGATGAAAGAATTCCTGCAACATAGCTAGCTTGTATTTTTCTTGGTAATTCAATGTTCCCAATTTTCACTAATTCATTAGGTCTATTATTAGCAAATATATCATGAAGATTATTATAATCTTTTTGTCTAGCTTTTTTTCCGCAAGCTGTAAAAGTATTTTTTAGAAAAATTTTTTCAGATGCTCTGCTGATTGATTCTATCATGAAATTATATTCCAAAAATTATAACTTTATTTATTTAAATGATATATTATTATTTATCACATTAAAATAAAAAAAGAGGAGAAAAATAGATTCTCCTCTTTTGAATTAAATTTAAAATAATATACTAAAAATATTACTTAGAATCAGGATTAACTAAAATTCCCATACTCCCAAGAGTATTTCTTGTTGTCCATATTCTTTCGGGCAATATTCCATTCCATCGTTCAGCTTGTTTCATTCGAACTTCAAGTTTCTTCAATTCAAGAAATGCAGGATTTTCATTAGCTTCAGCAGCAGCATCAGCAACTGCTCTAACAGCCTCAGCCTCTGCCTGTGCCTTTATTTCAACTCCTTTAGCCTCACCTTCAGACTTAGTAATAGCTGCGTTCTTAAATGCCTTGGCTTCTAATTCGATCCTCTTATTAGTATCTGATTGAGCATCTAATTTTGCTTTAGCAACTTCTTTTTGCTGTTGAGCTACAAAAACTTCATCTATTGCAGATTGAACCTTTGAATTTTCATATCTGACATACTCTCTATGCTAAAGCCATAGAGGTTCTTTGGTTGGCAGTATCCAATGCCATTGCCAATTGAGGGATATCAGTGTTCCCTTTCTCTAAATCACCTTCTTTAGAGAATTTGTGACTGTAGACTTCTTTCTTCTTGAAAGAAGAACCTAATCGACTGGAATACTTAGGTTCCGGTTCTGTCACAAACTATATATTGTCGATATAATAATAAAATTCCTTTAATTATTTTAATATTTTTAAAAATATTTTTCTTATTAT
>JAIPJN010000020.1 GCA_021734125.1 Patescibacteria group bacterium | reverse complement strand
TTCTTTTGTTTGATAATCTATTGTTATGCAATATGGTGTTCCAATTTCGTCTTGTCTTCTATATCTTTTCCCTATTGATCCTGATTCATCATATTCACACATAAAATTTTCTCTTATATTATTAAAAATATCTCTTGAGATTTCTGATAATCCGTCTTTTTTAACAAGTGGAAGTATTGCTAATTTTATAGGAGCTAATTCATATGGAAATTGCATTACTGTTCTTGTTTCTTTTTGTTTATTGTCCAACGATTTCTGATTTGTACTGGTCAGAGATTGCTGATTTGTATTGTCCAGAGATCGTTGATTTGTACTGGTCAGCGATCGCTGACCACTACTTTCTTCTTTGTAAAATTCACAAAGTATCATTAAAACATTTCTTCCAACTCCTGTTGATGTTTCTATTATGTGTGGTGTATATTCTTCCCCATCTGATTCTTTATATTTTAGCTTTACTTCTGATCCTTTTGAATGACAATTTAAATCATAATCTGATCTAGCGTGTATCCCTTCTAATTCTTTAAATCCGAAAGGAAAATTATATTCTATATCGTATGCTTCTTTTGCATAAAATACTAAATTTTCATGTTTATGCCATTTTAAATTTTCTTCTTTTATCCCTAAATTTAGATAATAATTCCATCTTTTTTCTTTCCAATTTTCATATTCTTTCATTTCATTTTCATCTGGTTTTACAAAATATTGCATTTCCATTTGTTCAAATTCTCTGGTTCTAAATATAAATTGTCTAGCAGTAATTTCATTTCTAAATGCTTTTCCTATTTGAGCTATTCCAAATGGAATTTTTTGTCTCGTTGAGTCTAATATATTTTTGAAATTTACATATATCCCTTGGCAGGTTTCCCCTCTTAAATATGATGGATTTTCATTTTTTTCTGTAAAATCTCCTAAATTTGATTTTACAAGTAAATTAAAACTTTTTGCTTTTGTAAAATCATTTTTTCCGCATTTTGGGCATTTTAACTTATCCTTATTTTCTTCTAATAATTCATTTATTTCTTTTTCTGTCATTTTTTCATCTGCAAATATTCCTACTTCTTCTAATAAATGATCTACTCTAACTCTTGTATGGCAGTTTTTACATTCTGATAATGGATCTGAAAATCCTTTTACATGTCCGCTTGCTTCCCATACTTTTGGATTCATAAATATTGCACTGTCTAGTCCTATAATATTTTCATTTTTTTGGACCATTTCTTTATGCCATATTTTTTTTATATTGTTTTTCAATTCTACTCCATAAGGACCGTAATCATATATAGCAGAAAATCCGCCATATATTTCTGATGATGGGTATATAAATCCTCTTCTTTTGCAAAGTGATATTATTTTATTTAGTTTATTACTTTCCATTTTATATTTTCTTAAGTTTTATTTTTGTATTATAACATAAGAAAATAAAATTTGTGTAATAAAAAAAATGAAATTTAAATAAATTTCATTTTTAGTTTATGTTTTTGAAAAAAATAATATAAAATTTCTTAATAACACTTATATTTTCCATCTCCATCTCCAGATGAAGCACAAGGATTTATAAATCTACAATCATCTCCACACCAATATTTTCCATTTTCACAATACTCTCCTACGACTCTTTCATCTTCACATATATACTGCGTTGACATATTATAAATTCCTGTTGGTGTTAATCCTGTAGTATTACAAAATTCTCCGCCTTCACAATCCCCATTTTCTAAACATTCCCCACATTTATTATTTGTAGCATCAGATGTATCTATTATACAGATTAAACTTTTACACTCTTCATTAAGAGTACAATGTTCTTCAAAATCTTTAAAACAAGCCATTTTATTGATTATTTCAAATGAATTTGCACAATACCCCCCAGAACCATTACAAGTATTTTCTTTAATTTGATTATAAAGCAATTCACAAGAAAGGCATTCTCCCTGTACTTCTTCTACCTGTGAAACTGTAGTATTAGCACAAAATAAATTATCTCCACAATTTAAATAGCCAGTAGTACATCTTTCTTTTTCCTCTAAATCGTTTATTTCTGTAGATGCTTGACAAACTCCTGATGATGCACATTCATATCCTTCTTTACATAACTCCCCTGAAAAATTTTCTCCACAATTCTCTCCTACTTCCCTATACTTTTTGCATCTCCCTGTTATATCTCCCTCTTCTATGTCAGAAGAGGGTATATAACAATATAATTCATAATCACAACTAACTTTTTCTTTTCCATCTTCTAAAGTCTCATCTCCATCTTGAAAGGTCATAATGCATTCTGCCCCTTCTTTACCTTGTAAATACTCAAATCCTGATATTGTATAATCTGTTGGTTCTTTAAAATCAAAATTTAATAATTGAGGATTTATTATACTTAATATAAACCCTGAAGATACTGTTAAAATTAATCCTATTATAGAATCTTTCATTCTAGTTCTTGCTGCTCCTAAAATACTTGCATTTCCTGCTGCAAATGCTATTTGTAAACCAGAAACAATTAACATTATTACACATAAAGTACCCGCTGAACCTAAAATAAATTTAAATATTCCTTCAAATACTTCCTTTATTAATCCTTGTGATTTATAAGCTCCTGTATAACCATCTGCTGAGCTATAAGTTCCTGTATAAATGTTTTCGTCTTTATAACATAATTTGTCTTTTCTTGAACTATCTTCAATATCTCTACAATCTTTTGGAAAAAATGGCAATCCTGTTGTTAAAGTAACAGGAGAGTTTGTAACTTGGTCTTCTGCAGATCCTGCAAAAGAAATTGCAGGAAAAAATACATTAAATAAAATTAAAATTATTAAAACACCTTTTTTTATATTTTTCATAATGAAATTTATATTTTTATTATCTCATTATATCATATTTTATTAAAATATTTTTATAATGAATGTTTATAAATTTTTATTATAATATTATATTTTATATATAAAAAAATGTAGGGACCAACGATCGTTGGTCCCTACAATAATTTTATTTTTGTTCCTTGTGTTCTGTATGTTTTTTGCAGTTTTTGCAATATTTCTTAAGTTCTATCTTATCTTTTATTTTCTTTTTATTTTTATTTGTATAATAATTTATACTTTTACATTCTGAACAAGCAAGTTTTATAAGGTTATCTTGAGACATCTGAATAATATTAATAATTAATTTGGAGCCAGCAGAGGGACTCGAA
The DNA here is from genome assembly GCA_021734125.1 of Patescibacteria group bacterium. Classification (GTDB taxonomy): domain Bacteria; phylum Patescibacteriota; class Patescibacteriia; order JAGPKW01; family JAGPKW01; genus JAIPGT01. The sequence goes on along the minus strand of JAIPJN010000020.1, from coordinate 8,274 downwards.
CCCGCGACCGACGGTTTACAAAACCGTTGCTCTACCAACTGAGCTATGCTGGCATTTAGTTTATAAAAAATATTATACATTAATTATTTATGTTTGTAAATATTTTCTATTTCCTTTTTAAAAGTGTTTATTTTAGAATTTTCTGGATTTGCTTCTGTAAATCTCTTTAAGATCTTATTAGCCATGAATTTATCTTCTAATTTTATATAAATGGTTATTAATTTATCTAAAACTCTAGGATTATTTTCATCTATTAACATAGCTTTCTCTATTTCTTTTTTTGCTAATTTATAATTATTACTTTTAATATAAATATCCGTTAATTCTAATAGATAAAAAATTTGTTTTTGTTTTAATTCTGTATGTTTATATAATTTATTATTTTTAATTCTTTTTAGTAAAAAATTTAATATATCTATAGCTCTTTCATTTTCATTTTTTTTGATATAAATTTCTAACAAATTCTCTAAAATATTTATATTATTTTTATCTAATTTAAGACATTGAAAACAAATATTTTCGGCTTCTTTTAAATTTTCTGTTTTAATACTTTTTTTAATTTTTTCTAAATTATCATCTATAAATTTTTTAGATTTTTCTTCATTATTTTTTATTTTTTTTAAATAATTTTCTTGTAATTTTTCTTCATTTTCCTTTATTTTTTTATCAAAAAAAGTATTTATATTTTCTTTAGTTTTTTTAGGGGTTTTTGATGTTTTTATTTTTCTTTCGAATCTATTTCTTAATATAGCTCTTCTTTTTTTGTTTTGTATTTCTTTAGGTATTGAATTTGTATTTATTGTTTTTATTATAGAAAATTTACTAATTATTATAAATAAAATAACTATTAAAGAAATTATAGCAAGTATTATTGATATATTATATAAAATTTCCATATTAAAATATTTTTATTAAACCTAATGTAGAAAGTGTTACTATTATACCAGATATTATTAATCCTATAAATATTAAAGGGAATGCTTTTTTATATGGTATTTTAAATATAAAAGCTACTAATATACCTGTCCAAGCTCCAGTCAATGGTAATGGTATAGCTACAAATGGTATTAAAGCTAATTCACCTATTTTTTCTACCCTATTTTTTGCTTTTTTTTCTGTATTTAATAATTTTAAATGTAATAATTTAGGTAATTTTAATCCATCTTCATAACTTTTTCTTATAAATTTTTCCATAAACCAAGCTATAAAAAAAATTGGCAATATATTTCCAAATATAGCTACAAAAAAAACAATTTGAAATGGAATTTCATATTCTATAATACCCATTGGAATTGCTCCTCTTAGCTCTACAATCGGTAATGTTGATATTAAAAAAATTTTTATTACATCTACTATCATTATAATATTCCTAATACTTTAAATGCGTTTTCATATAAATACATACATTTTGAAGATGTTTTTTTATAAAGCTCAAAATTAGATTCATGAGATATTAAATTTCTTATTTTATGAGCTTCCCAAACAGTTTTTAATTTTGGATATTTTTGTGTTATATATTTTAACCTTTGTGCCATTGTAGTTCCTGGAACCCCCATTCTTTTTAAGGTATTATCCAATAATTTATCCGCTTCTATAATTGCCATTTTTTTGAAAATTTCACCTTCTTTTTTTGATATTTCTAATATTTCCATCCAATCAGTTTTTACTTTATCTTTAAGTTTTCTTTCTGTTCTCTTTTTTCTCTTTAATTTTTTTAAAAAATTTATTATAAAAATTAAAATTATTGCTATTACTAAAAAAAGAATAATTTTATCATTAAAAATTTCCGTTTTTTCTTGATTATCTACCCTAGGTTCTTCTGTTTTAACTTGTTGAATTTTCATATTTTATTAATTTTAAAAAATCATCTTCATTTAATATTTTTATATTATGTTTTTTTGCTCTTTCTAATTTTGAACCTGGATTTTTCCCTAAAACTAAATAATCTAGATTTTTAGAAACGGAAGTTATTACATTCCCACCTAATTTTTTTACTAAATTTTTTGCTTCTTCTCTTTCTAATTTTTCTAAACTTCCTGTAAATAAAAAGTTTTGTTCATTTAATTTATTATTTTCAATAATTTTTTCTATTATTATTTTTATACCTATTTTATTTAACTCTTTTAATTTTATTATATTATCTTCATTATTAAAATAGTCTTTTATTTCTTTATCCATCTTTTCCCCAATTCCATTAATTTTTGATATATTTTCTTTTTTTAAATATTTTATTAAAAAATTTATAACATTTTCATTATTTTTTATATTTTTTGAAATTTCTTTTGATATTAAAAATGATGCCTCTTCACCTATTAAACTTATGCCTAAAGAATTTATAAATTTTGATAAAACAATTTTTTTTGAATTTAATATTGATTGTATAATTTTTTCAGCTTTTTTATCTGCAAATTTTTCAAGTGGTTTTAAATCTCCTGATTTTAATTTAAATAAATCTACTTCATTTTTTATTAAACCATTATCTAATAATTGATTTAAAATGCTAGGGCCTAATCCATCTATATTAAAACATTTTTTAGAAACAAAATAATGTAATTTTCTATAATTTTTAGCAAAACAATCTTTATTAGAACAAAAATATGCAACATTCTCTTCTTTCTTTATAACAGAAGAACCACAAACAGGACAATTGTCTGGTATAAAAAACTTTTTTGAATTTTTAGGTCTTAAATCTTTTAAAACTTCTACAATATCAGGAATTACATCTCCTGATTTTTGTATAATTACAGTATCCCCTATTCTTATATCTAATCTATCAATTTCATCTTGATTATGAAGTGTTGCTCTAGATATTATAGATCCTGCAACTTCAGTAGGTTTTAAAATAGCTACTGGCGTTAATACCCCTGTTCTTCCTACTTGAACAATAATATTTTCCACTATTGATGTTGTTTGTTCTGCTGGAAATTTATAAGCAATTTGCCATCTTTCTGATTTTCCTATATGACCTAATTTTTTTTCATCTTCTACATTATTTACAATAATAACAGCGCCATCTGTTTCGTATTCTAATTTTTTACGATCTTTTTCCCATTTTTTTAAATATTTTTCTACTTTTGTATAACCTTTTACTTCTTCATTTAATGGACTCGTTTTAAAACCTAATTCTCTTAATTTATCGTGTTTTTCTTTATGAGTTTTTATTCCTAAATCTGTTATTATTTCGAAGGCAAAAAAATCTAAATTTCTTTCTTTTACAATTTTAGGATCTAATTGTCTTATTGCTCCAGCTGCTGTATTTCTAGGATTAGAATATTTTGCTAAATTTTCTTTTTCTCTTTTTTTATTTATTCTTTCAAATTCTTTTTTTGTTAATACTGCCTCACCTCTTATTTCTAATTTTTCTTTAAAATCTATATTTAATGGAACCGATTCTATTGTTTTTATATTTTGAGTAACATCTTCACCAACCTTCCCATCTCCTCTTGTAGCTGCATTCTTTAAAATTCCGTTTTCATATGTAATGACTATAGTTAATCCATCAAATTTTAATTCTAAATAAAAATCTTCTATTTTTTTATCTAAAATTCTTTCATTTCTATCATTCCAATCTCTTATATCTTCCATATTAAAACAATCTTGTAATGATAATATAGGATTATTGTGTTTTATTTTTTTAAATTTATCTAAAGGCTTTCCAGAAACTCTTTGAGTCGGAGAATCTTCTGTTATAAATTCAGGATTTTCATTTTCTAGATCAAAAAGTTCCTTTTTTAAAGAATCTAAAGCGGCTTCAGATATTTCTAGTTTATCTTCTACATGATATAAATATCTGTGATGATTTATAGTTTTCTTTAATTTTTCTATTCTTATTTTTATTTCTTTTTTATTCATATTTTTACTCTTTTACTATATCTTCTTGTGAAAATATTACAAAATCCCAAACTCCTGAAACTGGAGATCTTCTAGACATTTCAACCTGAACAGCCTGTTTATTATTTGAAAATTCTCCTACTGATTTTAATGTAACTATAGAAGGTATATTTGTCTGTTCCCCCGCTCCATCATCTAAACTATATGCTCTTAAATTTATATTACTTAAATTATTATATAATGCTTTTAATCTTAATCTATAAATATTTGCAGCATTATTTTCTATTGTTGATAAATTTATTATAACTGGACTTTCTGCATTTCCAAAAAATCTTTTATTAGTATTTGCTGTAAAATTTCCATTTTTCCAAGAAGACCAAGTCACTTCTAATTTTGAAGATGGATCACCTTCCCATTCAATTCTTATAGATCTTATATTTTGAGAAGTTAATGAATCGTCTGGATTATATAAATCTACTTGATATGAATTATCTTTTTTTATTTCTGAAACATCAATTTCTGATTTTGATCCCACACATTCATCTAAATCTAAATGCCAATTAGAATTATTTGCTAAATTTCCTGAATTATAAGTAGAATTTGTTTTTAAATATTCTACTCCATAATCATTTTTTCTTATCGCATATAAATTTTTTTCTATTCCTGATTCAGCAGCATAATAAGCAACGGCAGAAGAGTCAATATTTCTACTATTTATTAAATTATTTAATATAATTCTTGAAATGAAAAGAGATATAGGAGTTACTGTTCCTATTATTAATAATATCATTAAAATTGTACTTCCTTTTTGATTTTTCATTTATTTTAAATATTTTCTTGTACTTGTTGTTGATTGAAATTCTATAGATTCTTCTTCTTTTGAATTTATGCTAGTAGCTCTAATTACTAAAGTTACAATCGGCATTTTTTCTGGATTTTGGCAAATTCCAGCATCACACAGTTGGTCTAAATAACAATCTGAAGTAGAAGAACATTCACAAGCTCCATTTCCATTATAAGTATCACCTAAACAATCTGCATTTGAAAGTGGTAAATAAGCAAATGGATTTGATTTTGGTGATATATAAATATCAAAAATTTCTACATTTATATTTCTTGAAGTTAAACTATCCCATGAAGTACCATCTTCACTATATTCTATGCAAGTAGTAACCCCTTCATAACAATTTTCTGTCCCTAATCTATAATATACATTTTTATCATCTCTTTCTAATGCTAATCTATAATCTGGGTTTTGTATTATATAATTTTGAGTTTCAGAACTTATATAAAAATCATATAAAATTTCTGAACTTTTTATATCTAAAATTATTTTTTCTAATATATTTTTTACATCTACTTTAAGATTTTGTGATGTTTTAATTTTATTTTGTGTATTATTTGTTGTTATAAATATGTCTATGATAATAATAAAAAATATTGCAAATATTCCAGTTGATACAACAACTTCTATAAGTGAAAATCCTTTCTGATTTTTTTTATCTCCAATCATAAATATCTCTTTCTAATTTTATTTTATATTCCTCACCTCTTTCATTCCATAATACTTCTGAAATTATTTTACGATGATTTTCATCTATAACTTCTATAGTTATTAATCTATTAAAAAAAGTTTTTTCATAAGATAATTCATCTAATTCTGTTCTTGATTGTGTTAGGCTTTTATTTCCTAAATCCCTGTAAATTAAACATTCTTCATTTAATGAACATGAATCTATATTTTCTGTATCATTATCTGATCCAAAATCCAATTGCCATGTATTGTTTGATGTGTCAAAAATTAAAATAGCCGTAGTATCAGAACATACACCTTCACTTTCTAAACATAGTCCATTATCCCAATATTCACTCATTATCCAGTTAGAATCTCTAATATTTAAAACAACTTCTATTCCTTCTCTTGCTATATTAGTTCCTATTGCTTTAAAAGTTGCTTTTGAATCTGCATTAATTGAACTTATAGAAATATTTATTATTGCTACGGTTAACATCATAGCAAGTGATAATGCTACTATTAATTCTATTAAAGTAAATCCTTTTTTATTTATCATTTTGTTATATCTATAACTTTTGAAAATCTATTTATATTTATATATCTAAAAATATTATTTCCGTCTTTTAAATTTATAGTTAAATTATCTTCTAAAACTTCTCCATTTATATATAAATCTGCATTTTCAGAATAAAAAAGTATATCTAAGTTATCTTCTAAAGTTGAAAATCCATCTATTTCTGAATTAGTTAAATTATATTCAAAAATTTTTTCTTCTAAATTGTAGCTTTTGTCTTTATTTTTATCTAAATAAAAATAATATTTTTTTGGAGTATTTGTTGAAAAATATAGACCATAACTTCCAGAAGAATCTTGATTTATATTTTCTAAGCCTGTAATAGTATTATTTTCAGCTTTTTTTATAGTACTTTTTATTTCAACAGCATCTGACTCTAATAAAGTTCCACCTGTTCCATCACTAAAAGATGCTAAACTTAAAGACATAAGTAAGCCTATAATACTTGTTACAACTATAATTTCTATTAAAGTAAATCCTTGTTTATTCATTCTTATATTTTAGCATTTTTATAATAAAAATTCTAAAATTTTATCACCTAAATATATAGTTATAAAGGTTCCTAAAATCAAGAATGGGCCAAATGGTATTTCTGAATTTACTTTTTCTTTTTTTACATATTTTTTATATATAGCAGGCATTGCATACATACTAGCTATAAAATATGATAAAAATAATGCTATAAAAATATTATATCCTAAAATTGCTCCCATAATAGCTCCTAATCTTAGATCTCCACCCCCTATCCACTTCCCTTTCGATATAAAAAATTGAATTCCAAAAAATGCAAAACCAATAAAGGTTGATATTAAAATTTCAAAAATATTTCCTCTAAAAAATATAAATTCAAATAATAATACAATGATTAATAAGGTAATACTAAATTTATCTAGTATTTCTCCATACCAAAGATCATATAAAAATATGATTATAGCAAATGAAGCTATTGTGTAATGAAATAAGGTTATTATAAAAAGATTACTATCTAATTGTGTTACATAATAATTATATAAAAAAATGAACAAAAAAATTGTTCCAGTAATTATTTCTATTAAAAAATAACTTATAGGTATTTTATATCTACAATATCTACATCTACCCTTTAAAAATATATAGCTAAATATTGGTATAAGATCAAAAAATCTAATTTCTCCATGACAACTCGGGCAATAAGATCTATTATTTTTTCCTATCACCTTTTCATTTTTTTTATTTCTTAAAATTACTACATTCAAAAAACTCCCTACACTTGCTCCTATAAAAAAAATTGCAATAAAAATTGTAATATTTACTATATTCATAATTCTAATAATTCATTTAAAAATAATTGATCTTCTCCTTCTGTTTCATATATTCCATTTGGGGTTGCTGTGTAAAAACCTGAATTTAGATCTTCAAATCCTGCTTCTAAATAAAAAAAGATTTTATAATTTGGATTATCTTCATTTATTTTTACATAATAAAATCCAGAATAGTAAGGTGGATAAGCCGGAATAGGTATTATACCCATATAAGTTTTTTCTAATGCATCACATGAAGTTTTAAAACCGTTTTCACATAATGCTTTATAATTATTATAACCTAGTTTATATTCTGAAATGTCTTCACCAGTTTCAATATAGTCAGATGGGTAATCATGATTATCTATAAAATAAAAATCTAATGCAGTCTGAATTCTTTCTAAATCAGAAATTCTTTTTGAGTCTCTACTATTTTTTCTAATTTCATTTAGCGAAACTACGGAAATAGATGTTAAAATTCCTATTATTGTTATAACTACTAATAATTCTATTATAGTAAAACCTTCTTTTTTCATTTTTTATTATTATAAATACAGCTACTTATATTATACCAAATAAAAAAGCAATCTGATAATAAATTCAGATTGCTTTTAAAAAATATTTTTATGATATTCCATTTGGTGATGCTGTATGAGCTCCAGAGGTATAACCACCTGTATCCTCTTCAAGTGTGAAGGTTATAGTATAGTCAGAACCATCTGCTGAGGTATAAGTATAAGCAGCTCCTCCTGGTGTAGGATTAGCAGGAATTATACCCATGTATGTTTTATCTCCTGATGCACATGCAGCTTTTAATCCCCCTGTGCATAAAGCTTTAGCTGCTGCTGCAGTTCCTAATGCTACGCCTTCTGCTGCTGTAGGATAAACATAATTATCATTAAAGTATAATTCTAAGGCTGTTTGGATTTGTTTGATGTCTCCTACTCTTTTAGCATCACGACCTTTCTTTCTAGCTCCGTTTAAGGCTACTACAGATATAGTTGATAGTAATCCTATGATTGATATTACTACCAATAATTCTATAAGTGTAAAACCTTTTTTATTATTTTTCA